>DATCEM010000277.1:0-3086 GCA_036510175.1 Solirubrobacteraceae bacterium
CGGACGGTTTCTCCACAAACCCCGCCACAAACCCCGTCACAAACCCCGCCACCCAACGTACGCGCGGGAAGAGAACCCCAGAACCTAAGAACCTGCCCCCCCAGCCCCCCTGACGGGGGGAGCCCCGCCAGCCTGGTCACGATTGTCGAGGACTACCTCACCGACCGCGGCCGCCGACGACAGCGCACGGTCACCGTCGACCTCGCCACGGTCCGTGCCGAGTTCGCCGACCCCAGACCCGAGGACCTTGCGGACTGGCAGCAAGTCCGGTCCGAGCTGCAGCACAGCGTGAGCGACTCAGTGTTCGAGCTCTGGCTAGACCCCGTCGAGCTCGTAGCCGCTGACTCGGCTGGCTGCCTCCTGCTCGCCTGCCCCTCGGACACCCGATCGTGGGTCGCCGAACGGTTCGGGCATCTCCTCGAGCGGCTTGGCCGATCCGTCAACCGCCAGCTAAAGGTGGCCACCGACCGAGAGATGCAACTCCTGGCAGCGCTCGCCGGTGCGGCCACCTTTGAGCCTGCCGCATCGCCACGAGTCCCCGAGCTGGACGCATCCTGCACCGAAGCCTCCGGTCGGGCTCCCGACCGCCCGAACGATCGGGCCGCTTGGCCATCCAGTCCTGTCCCATCACCCCAACAACCGCGGGCCGCTGCCCGCTGACCACAGGAGGCATCACACCATGACCAAGATCCCCGACACCAACGGCGTCGACAACACCCGAAGCTCCTCTCGGGAGTCGGCGCGGACCCTGCTCAGGGCATGCGGCAAGAACGGCTACCGGGCCGAGCCTGATTCCCCGGTGCTCACCTCGGCGGACCTCGGCGAGCTAAATGCCGAGCAGCTCGATGGGCTGACCTGTGCCTTCTGCGGCGGCCGCGACGGGGCGATGGTCCCCATTAGCCGAGGGCCCGAGCTGTTCATCCACGCCGAGGAATGCCCCTCGACGCCAAACCAAAGCAACTCCACGCCAAACCTCCAGGGTTCCCTCGGGATCGCGCTCGACTGTCTCGCCGAGCAATGCTCCATCGAGCAGCTCGCCGCGGCGAGGGCGATCGCGGAGGAACTCGAGGACGAAGAGGCGGCGGCGCAGCTCGGCTATCTCATCGAGGACAAGGAGGCATGTGCGGTGAGGTCGCTTCCCGAGCAAAACAACTTCAGCCAGCGGGCGGCCGCGGCGATCGTTGAGGCCGCGCGGGGCGAGCATGACTTCGGCGGCTGGCTCGGTGAGGTCCTGGCTACCGCCGCCTCCGAACTCGGTTCGACAGCAGCGCTCACCGCCGGTCGCCCCGGGAGCTGGGAGGCCGATCTCGTGCAGCGGCTCGTGCGCGGCACGGTCGGCTGGGAGGACGAGTACCTACGTGACTATCAGCACGCGCCGCCCGCGATCGAGGAGACCTCCTCATGACGTCGCTCCTTCGTCCAAGCGACTCCGCTCGGCTCGACGTGACTCTTGGCCCCTCCACCCCTTCGCACGTTTTGCGGGCGTGCCGCTCGCCAGTGCGCCCCCGGGCCTTGCTCTCACAGACCTCATACCCACAACCCAAGGGAGACGTCATGACTACCACCACACCCGTCCATAACACGGAGCGTAAAGACAGCCATGTAGACAGCCGTATAGACGTACATATAGACGGACGTAGAGACGAGCGGTTGGGCGACAGTCCAGGGAGCGCCGCGTTCGTGATCGTTCTCGCCAACCACAAGGGTGGGGTCACGAAGACGACCTCGACGGCGAACCTCGGAGCGATGCTCGCCGAGGCGGGCCGGCGGGTGTTGATCGTCGACTGCGATCCGCAGGCGAATTTGAGTGAGGCGTTCGGTTGGGGTGAGGAGTTGCCGGGGGAGAGGCTCGAGGACCTCCTGGCCCACCCCGATGCGGCGGCGCGATACACGCCACCGACGGCGCTGCAGCCCGACGTTGCCGCCGGTCTCGAGTGGCGGGAACAGTTGCGGATCCTCCCGTGCACCGATGCGCTCGCGGACGTCGCCGCCGACCTCCCCGCCGCCGCCGGCGATGGCTACGAGACGCGTCTGCGGCAGATCCTTGAACCGCTACGCAGCGCATTCGATTTCATCTTGCTGGACACGCCGCCTGGGCTGGGAAACCTGTCGGGTATGGCGGTATTGGCGGCGGACGGGCTTCTGATCCCGGCGCTCGCCGCCGACCTCGACGTCCGTGGCGCCGGGAAGCTCTACGACCTCGTCGAGGGCGAGGTTCCCGGCTTGCGGATTCTGGGCGTGCTGATCGCCGCCAGTGAGCGCCGGTGGCGGGTCACTCGCGACGCCGCAGCCCGTATGGACGCTGACGAGATGCGGGTCCTGCCCGTTCAGATTCCGCGTGCCGTCCGGGTCGCCTCCGCACCCCGCTACCGAGCGCCGACAGCGGTGCTCGAGCCGGACTCGATGGTCAGCCACGCCTACCGGCAGCTCGCCCAACACCTCCTCAAGGAGCTCGACCGATGACCCAGCAGCATGCGATGCCGCCTGCGCGGCGGCGTCCCATTCCAGGGATGACGGCTCCGGTGCCAGCACCCCCGCCGCCCAGCCGAGATCAAGCTCCGCAATCGTCCGATCCCACGCCGGCTCCGCCGCGCGCGGCGCCGGAGGCGAAGTCCACACGGAGCCCGTCTGGACGCTCGTCGACGCCGACACCCGGACGCGCCCGAGACGCAAAGTCAGCCGAAGGCGAGGGGCAGCCGGATCGGCGCCCGGCGGCCGACTACGGGTCCACTCGGCTCGTGAACTTCCGGATCCCGGTCGACCTGCACGACCGCTACAGGCAGCTGGTGAGGGACGCCGAGCATCGGCATCCTCGGCTACGTCGCCCGAGCCTCACGGAGCTCGTGATTGCGCTGCTCGAGGAAGGACCGGCTACGCCCGATGACGTCGCCGAGTTGATCCGCCGCAAGCGCGCGGCCGAGCACGAGAGCGAGCGATGATGACGACATCGCGCACAACAAAACGAGCGCCGCGGGCACCTACCGATGGCGAGCCTGCGCGGTTTCGGAGCGGCGCCTGGTACGGAGAGAAGTACGGAGCGAAGTACAGAATCGGATTCCATACTGCGGACCGGCCCCGCCCCCGCC
>DATCEM010000278.1:0-7440 GCA_036510175.1 Solirubrobacteraceae bacterium
AGAACCAGTCCGCCCAGCTCTCCCGGCCGCGGCGCGAGCGCACGCCCGAGGCGGCGCGGACGACGCGCGCCTAGCCCGCCGCCGGCGCCACCGCGCCCCGGCGCTCGAAGATGAGCTCGGGGATCAGGCATGCGGGGGAGACGCGGAGCAGAAGGCGGACGCCTTCGGCGATGTCCTGGGGCTGGATCATGTCCCCGGCCGGGATCGCCTGCTTGGCGTAGTCGGTCATCGGCGTGTCGACGAAGGCCGGGCACAGCGCGCACGACTTGATCCCCTCGGCGACGAGTTCCTTGTTCATCGCCTCGGTAAAGCCGATCACGCCGTGCTTGGTCGCCGAGTACACCGACAGCCATGCCTGCCCTGACTTGCCGGCGATCGAGGCGGTGTTGACGACGATGGCGTTGCCGTGCTCGGCCCCGGCGGCGCGCAGCATCTCGACGGCTTCGCGGTAGAAGAGGACGATCGATCGCAGGTTCACGCCGAGCTGGAGGTCGAGCCGCTTGGTCTTGATCTCTCCCACGGGGGCGCCGATCCCCACCCCGGCGTTGTTGACGAGCACGTCGAGCCGCCCGAAGCGCTGGCGGTGGGCCTCCACCACCTGGCGCACTACGGCCTCGTCCGCCACGTCTCCGGCGACGTGCTCGACCTCGAGGCCTGCAGCGGCGAGCTCGCGAGCGGCGGCGTCGAGCTTGTCGGCACGCCGGCCGGTGACGGTCAGCCCGTAGCCCTCCTCGCCGAGCATCCGGGCGATGGCCAACCCGATCCCGCTCGAAGCACCCGTGATGATCGCTGCGCGCTCGGCCACCCGATCAGCCGACCGACTCGCCGTTGGCGGTGAGGTTCACGTCGATGTTGCCCCGCGTCGCATTTGAGTACGGACACACCTGGTGCGCCGCGGCGACGACGCGCACGGCCTCGGCGGGGTCGGTGACCTGGGGGAGGGTCACATCGAGCGCGACCGCGAGCTTGAAGCCCTTCTCCTCGGTGGGGAGCAGGCTGACGCGACTGGTGATCGAGACGTCCCCGACCTCGGCATGCTCGCGCCGGCCGACGACCCCGAGGGCCCCCTCGAAGCACGCCGCATACCCGACGGCGAAGAGCTCCTCGGGATTAGTCCCGCCACCGGCACCGCCCATCTCCTCGGGCAGCCGGAGGTCGACCTCGAGCTCGCCGTCGCTCGTCCGTCCGTGGCCCTCCGCCCGGCCGCCCGTGACGACCGCTTCTGCCGTGTAGATCTCACGAGCCATAGCTGCCTCCCGCCGATCGAAGTTAGGTTGGGGAAAGCCTAGTGCAGCATCAGCGTGGCACTCGTCGCGGGAATCGGAGGCGAGCGGCCTATCCTCAGAGGCGCTGTGGATTTCCTGTCTCTCGCCGGTGGATGTTCTCCCGTTCGCACGCCATGACCGGCACTGAGCGCCGGCTGTCGCGGTCATTGGTGATCCTCCTCGCGGTCGCTTGCGGGGCCGCGGTGGCGAACCTGTACTACGCCCAGCCGCTCCTGCACGCGATCGCCGCGGGGATCCACACGTCGTCGTCCAACGCGGCGCTCCTGGTCACCGCCACGCAGATCGGCTACGCGGCGGGGCTCCTGCTCCTCGTGCCGCTCGGCGATCTCCTCAACCGCCGCCGGCTCGTCTCGCGCCTGCTCGTGGTGACCGCCGTCGGACTCGCCGGCGCGGCGGCGGCGCGCAGCCTCGGAGTCCTCGCGCTCGCGCTCGGCGTGGTCGGCGTGACGTCCGTGGTCGCCCAGATCCTCGTCCCCTTCGCCAGCACGCTCGCTTCCGAGGAGGAGCGCGGCCGCGTCGTGGGGCAGGTCATGAGCGGCCTGCTCATGGGCATCCTCCTCGCGCGGACGGTGAGCGGCCTGGGGGCCGCCCTCTTCGGCTGGCGTGCCGTCTTCGCCATCGCCGCCGGCCTCATGCTCCTGCTCTCGGCCGGACTGTGGCGGGCTCTGCCCGATGTCGCCCCAGAAGGGGGCCTGCCCTATCCGAAGCTCCTCGCGTCGGTCGGCGCCCTCATCGCCGAGGAGCCCGTCTTGCGCCGCCGCATGGTCTACGGCGCGCTCGGGTTCGCGAGCTTCACGGCGCTGTGGACGTCGCTGGCACTGCTCCTCTCGCGCCCGCCGTTCACCTTCGGTCAGGCGGTGATCGGACTGTTCGGTCTCGCCGGTCTCGCGGGGACGGTCGCCGCGCAGGCGGCCGGTCGGGTGGCCGACCGCGGCGGCGCGCGCACGGCGACGGGGTTCTTCCTTGCCGCGATCGCCGTCGGGTGGGGTCTGTGTGCGCTCGGAGGCACGCAGGTGGTGGTCCTGATCGCGGGCATCATCGTGCTCGACCTCGGCATCCAGGGGCAGCAGATCCTCAACCAGACGATCATCTATTCGCTGCGCCCCGAGGCGCGCAGCCGCCTGACCACGGCGTATATGACCGCCAACTTCCTCTTCGGTGCGCTCGCCTCCGCAGCCACCGACCTCGCCTGGCGGGACGGAGGATGGCCGGCCGTGTGCGCCCTCGGCGGCGGACTGTCGATCCTGGCGATGCTCGCCTGGCTCGACGAGATGCGCCGCAGCCGCGGCGCCCGTGCCCGCGACCAAGCCGATCTCGCGCGTTCTGAGGGGAATCGCGCGCTCGCGGAGACGCGCTAGCCGCGCCGCCGCACCGCCGACCGGCGCCGCGCCGCCTGCCCCCGCTTTCGCAGCTTTCCGGCGAGGCCGATCTCCTGCGCCGTCGGCCCGCTCCCGTCCACTCCCGGGGTCTCGAGCACGCAGGGGAGCGAATCGAAGCGGGGCTCGGAGAGGAATACGGCGCATCCCCGCTCGCCGAGCTCACCGGCTCCGAGGTTGGCGTGACGGTCACGGTTCGATCCGAGGGGCCGAGCCGAGTCGTTGACGTGCAGCCCGGCAAGCCGGTCGAGGCCGACGACGCTGTCGCACTCGTCGAGCGCGTCGCGCAGGCCCGCCGCCGTGCGAATGTCGTATCCCGACGCCAGGAGATGGCACGAGTCGAGGCACAGTCCGATCCGCCGATCGCCGCCGGCCCCATCCACCAGCGCGCCCAGCTCGGTGAACGAGCGCCCGAGCGTGCCCCCGGCGCCGGCCGTGTTCTCGAGCAGGAGGGGGCACCCTGAGGTCTCGGCCAGCGCCTCGCCGATGACCTGGCCCGCCCGTGCGATCGCCTCACCGACGTGCCCCGTCTTCGCCGAGCCGGGGTGGAGGACGACGCCGGCGGCACCGATGGCGTCGCCGACGGTGAGCGAGTGGGTCAGCGAGGTCAGCGACTTCTCGGTGATCTCGGGGTCCTCGGAGGCGCAATTGAGGAGGTAGACGGCATGGATGAGCACCGCGTCGATCGGGCTCTGAGTCATCGCCTCGCGAAAGGCCGCGAAGTCCTCGGGGGTGTAGGCGGTGGGGCGCCACATCCGTGGCGACTGGTTGAAGATCTGGATCGAGCGGCAGCCGCGCTCGACGCCGCGCTCGATCGCGCGTGGGAGGCCGCCCGCCGGTGAGACGTGGGCGCCGATTAGCATGGGGCGATCGCCATGAGAGTCCGTTTCGCTCCTTCCCCGACGGGTCCACTGCACATCGGCGGCGCCCGCACCGCCCTCTACAACTGGCTTCTGGCCCGCGGCCAGGGCGGGACGCTCGTGCTGCGGATCGAAGATACCGACCGCGAGCGCTCGACGCCGGAGAACGTCGAGCAGATCCTCGACGCGCTCCGGTGGCTGGGGCTCGACTGGGACGAGGGTCCGGTCTTCCAGTCGCAGCGCGCCGAACGCCACGCGGAGGTCTTGCGGGGACTGCTCGAGAGCGGTCACGCCTACCACTCCACGGCCATCGGCGAGGACGTGAAGTCCTATAAGGCGGAGCACGGCGACGACCGCGGCTTCCGCGGCGAGCCGGAACCGGAGGGCGCGGTCCGCCTGCACGTCCCCGATTCCGGAGAGACGGTGGTCGAGGACGTCATCCGCGGTGAGACGAGGTTCCCCAACGCGAGCCTCGACGACCCGGTGATCGCCCGCGCCGACGGATCCCCCCTCTATAACTTCGCGGTCGCCATCGACGACCTCGATGCCGGGATCACCCATGTCGTCCGCGGTGAGGACCACCTCTCGAATACGCCCAAGCAGGTCCTCGTGTTGCAGGCGCTCGGACAGGCTCCGCCCGTCTATGCGCACCTCCCGCTGCTCCACGGTCCGGACGGGCGCAAGCTCTCCAAGCGTCACGGCGCCGCCTCGGTGCAGGAGCTCCGTGACGCCGGGTACCTGCCCGAAGCGGTCGACAACTACGTGGCGTTGCTCGGGGCCGGCTTCGCGGCCGACGAGGAGTACTTCAGCCTCGACGAGCTGGCCGAGCGCTTTCGTCTCGAGCACGTCTCCAAGAGTCCGGCGGTGTTCGACGAGCAGAAGCTCAGGCACATGAACGGTAGGTACCTGCGGGAGCTGGGCGTCGATGAGCTCACGCGCCGACTCGAGCAGTTCACCGGTCGTTCGGGCCTGCGCGGGGCGGTCGAGATCTCTGCCGAGAAGATCCAGACCCTCGCCGACTTCTGGCCTCTCGCGGGCTTCGTCTTCGACGGACCGGTGGACGATCCTGCCGCGTTCGAGCGGACGATCGCCGCCGACGGCGGGGTGGAGATCCTCCGTTCCGCGCGCAAGGCGCTGAGCGAAGTCGATCCTTTCACCGAGGAGGCGGTCGAGGGGGCGCTGCGCGGCGTAGTCGAGCACAGCGGGTTGAAACCGGGCAAGGTCTTCCAACCCGTCAGGGTCGCAATTTCCGGAACGACGGCCTCACCCGGTATCTTCGAGAGCGTTGCGCTCCTTGGGCGCGACGAGGTGCTGACTCGCATCGATCGGGCGCTTAGCCGAGCTGGGGAAGACCATCACTAAACCACGCAGCCGTCCCTGCCGATATAGACGGGGGAAATCCAGGACGCCAGACCCTTGCGCTTGACCGAGACCACGCCAGGGACTGGCGAACCACCTATGCCTCCTGTCGCCGCCGCTGAGCCCACCAACGACGAGCCCACCGCGACTCGTCAACGACACCACAACGAGGGCCATGGCCGCCGCCTGACCGCGGCGTTCGAGGCCCTCGAGGGGTTCCCCGTTCTCGTCGAGTCACGCAACCGGGTCCTGCGCCTGTTCGAGACCGGCGAGCCCGCGAGCTCCGACGTCGTCGCCGCCGTCGAGGGTGACGTCGCGCTCGCGGTCGCCGTCCTGCGCCTGGCGAACAGCATCGAAGGCCGTACGCACGGCCGCGTGGACACCGCCGTAAGAGCGGTCGAGGTGCTCTCACCGCGCACCGTCCTGTCGATCGCCAGCCGAGCGCGGACCTTTGACTTCTTCGAGCGGACGACCGTGTGGCAGGGCGTACCCGAGCGTTTCCGTCTGCACGCCGTGGCCACCCAGCAGGCCGCCGACCGGCTCGCCCGCGAGCTCGGTTATGAGGAGCGCAACCGCCTCATGGTTACCTCGCTCCTGCACGACATCGGCAAGCTCGTGCTCGTCCATGCCTACCCCGGGTATCCCCGGCAGATTCACGGCGACGCTCGTACCCCGGAGGAGCGTCTACAGCGTGAGCGTCGCGAGCTCGGTGTCGACCATGCGCTGGTCGGCGGCGTCCTCGCGCGCCGTTGGGGGCTGCCGAAATCCGTCGCCAGCGTCATCGAACGTCACCACGCCGAGGACGCGCAGGGCGAGCCCGCGATCATCCGCCTCGCGGACATGCTCGCGCACTACGCCCTCAGCGGCGCGATCTCCCCGGCCGAGCTCCTGAACGTGGCGCGTGCCGTAGGTATCCGTCCCCAGCAGCTCCGCGCGGTCATGTACGACCTGCCGCTTCCGAGCTCCGGCGGGCGCCCGCGACAGATCGATCCGTGCCCGCTCTCGACCCGCGAGGTCGAGGTGCTGCGCCGGCTCGCCCGCGGCATGGTCTACAAGCAGATCGCCGCCGAGCTCAACCTGTCCACGAGCACGGTGCGCACGCACCTTCACAACGTGTACGGCAAGCTCGGGGCGATGGACCGAGCCCAGGCCGTGCTCATGGCGACCGAACGCGGCTGGATATAGGGGGCGGGTGCTTCCGTCCACGCCAGTCGCCTGCCGTCCGGGCATGCAACTGGCGTGGCCTGAAGCACCCGCCCCCCAGCCCAACTTCGCTTGATCCGCACTCATTCCCCCTTCGGTGGACAATGCATCTCGTTCCGTGATCTCGATCACCACGAAATCTCCTTATGCCCTTCGCGCTCTGGTGGAGCTGCAGCGCCATGGTGACGCGGTTCCGGTTCCGATTGCGGAGCTGGCTCGGCGCCGGGACATTCCGGTGCAGTTCCTCGAGCAGCTGTTTGCCACGCTTCGCCGGGCCGGGGTGCTGCGCTCGCAGCGGGGGGTGAAGGGCGGTTACAGGTTCGCTCGCAGTCCGGACGAGGTGTCCGTGCTCGAGATCGTCGAGCTCCTCGACGGGCCGATCGGCCCGGGTGCTACCGGGGTGTTCGCCGATGCCGCCGAGGCCGCTCGCTCGGTGCTCGCGGCGTCGAGCATCGCCGATGTCGCCGAACGCGAGGCACGCGATGCGGGCGCGCCGATGTACTACATATAGGGACTTCAGGGAGCGGGGCTCCCGGCGAGCACCACATCTGAGGGAGGCACGGCGGGACTGCTCCTCGCGGTCTCGCGAGGCGCCGATCCCTGGGCTATGGTCCTCCCAATGGACGAGGGGAGCCCCGAGGCGAGCGCCGAGATCACCATTCTCATCGCCGACGACCACCAGATGATTCGGACGGGGCTGCGGATGCTCCTCGAGTCCGAGGAGGGTCTTGTCGTGGTGGCCGAGGCGGGTGACATCCCGACGACGCTGAGAAGGGTCCTCGGCTATCGACCGCGAGTGCTCGTCCTCGATCTGAACATGCCCGGTGAGCCCAGCCTGCCGGCGATCCCGCGGATTCTCGAGACCTCACCCGAGACGAGCATCGTGGTGCTCACGATGCAGAACGATCCGGCGTTTGCTCGCAGCGCCCTGCGTGCGGGAGCTCTCGGCTACGTGCTCAAGGAGGCCGCCGATACCGAGCTCGTCCAGGCCGTCCGCCTCGCGGCGCAGGGCAGGACATATCTGGCTCCGGAGCTCGGCGCTCGTCTCGCGGCCGAGCCGCCCAAGCCGGCGCGGGCGCCCGATCAGCTCTCGGCGCGCGAGTCCGAAGTGCTCAAGCTCATCGCCCTCGGCCACACCAATCGGGACGTTGCCAGCAGCCTGAACCTGAGCGTGCGCACGGTCGAGTCGCACCGGGCGCGAATCCAGCAGAAGACCGGTCGCACGAGCCGCGCCGATCTCGTGGCCTACGCCAACGAGCACCATCTGCTCGACTGAGGCTCGGGTTAGCACGGAATCGATCGGGGGCAACATACTGACCCGGGGGTGAGGCGGCGCGCCGATACTCCGTGTATGCC
>DATCEM010000279.1:0-4100 GCA_036510175.1 Solirubrobacteraceae bacterium
GCGAGCTGGCCGACGAGCGACTCGAACAGGCCGTGGCCATGTATCGCGGGGAGCTCTTCGCCGACGAGCCCCACGCCGAGTGGATAGCGGCGGAGCGCGACCGTCTCCATGCTCTCGCCTCGTCGTGCATGCGCGAGCTCGCGGAACTGCGGATCACTGGCGAGGACCTCAGACGGGCCCTACCGGTGCTCGAACGACTGGCCGCGCTCGAGCCCCTCGACGTCGAGGTTCACCGCAGCCTGCTGCAGGTGTGCATCGCGCAGGGTCGTCGTAAGGAGACGACCCGGCGCTTCGCCAGCTACAAGGCCCGGATGGCGAGCGAGCTCGGCCAAGGCCCCGGCTTTACCCTCGCTGACGTCGGATTCTCGCGTCGCGAGGAGACGCCCGTCCACCCGGCGGGCGAGCGCTCAGCCGGGCGCCGGCGGCCAGCCGGCCGGCCGCTCGACGCCCGCCGGTAGCCGGCCCTCGTCCGCCAGCTTGTCCAGATGCGCGGCCAGGGTGACCGCCGCGGCGAGACGGAGCGCCTCGGGGGCATCGCTCCAGGCAGCGTCGAGCATCTCCACCACGCTGCGCTTACCCCCGGCGATCGCCGCCAGCAGCCGCTCCTCGCGCTCGGCGCGGTGCGCCAGGTACTCGTCGAGCCGGGCCGCTGGATCGAGCACGAGCGGCCCGTGTCCCGGGCAGATGAACTCGAGACCTCGTTCCCGCAGGCGGCGCAGCCCGTTGAGGTAGCCGGCGAGCGCGCCGGGGTCGGGCGCGATGAACACACTCCCCTCCCCGAGCACCGCATCGCCGGTGAACGCTACGTCCCCGAGGACAAAGGTGAAATGGTCCGGGGCATGTCCCGGCGTGGCGAGGCTCTCGAAGGGCCCGAACCTGGCGCCGGTGCGGAGCACGACATCGACCTCCCCGCGGGCCCCGGCCACTGGCGCGCCGGCGAAGCGCTCGCGCAGGACGGGTGCCGCCCCGCTGTGATCGAGATGATCGTGCGTGAGGGCGATCCCCCCGAGCCCGCCCCGATGCTCGAGCTCGGCGGCGAGCGCGCTGAGATGAGCATCGAGCGAGGGCCCGGGGTCGATCAGCCAGGCGGGCTCACGCCCGGCGATCCACGAGTTCGTTCCCGAGAGGGTGAAAGGGCTGGGGTTATCGGCGCGGACGCCGACCACGTCGTGGTGGGGGACCTCGATCAGCGCCATCTCCAATGAGGATGACAGCCGCGCTCCGACGCGCAGCCGCGGGTCGAGCAGGCCAACGTGCTTGGATCCCTGTGTGACAGCTAGTGCGGAGACGCCGATCGAGGACGAGGACGACGCCGATCATCTGACGCCGACCGACCAGCAGCAGGCGGCCGAGGCGGGCCGCAATCTGCGCAACGGCCTGATCACGCTCGTGGTTCTCGTCGTGCTCGTGGCCGGCCTCCTGCTTGCCGTACCGGGTCTTCACGGCGTCGCCGACGTCGTCACCGACATGCCGATCGGACTCGTCGCGGTGGCCATCGGTTTCGAGATCCTCTCCTGCGTCTCCTACATCATCGCCTTCCTTCAGGTGTTCGAGCGCGCGCCGATCCGCTGGGGCGCTCGCGTCGCCTTGACCGAGCTGGCCTTCGGGAGCGCGGTGTCACTCGGCGGGGCGGGAAGCCTCGCCATCGGCGCGTGGCTGCTCCGCGAGCGCGGGGTTCCCGCCGGCCGGATCGCCGAGCGCTCGGCGGTGCTCTTCCTGCTCACCAGCGCCATCAACGTCTTGACGCTCATGCTCGCTGGGTTCGGGCTCTGGTTCGGGGTGCTACCCGGACCACGTCATCCCCTGCTGAGCTTGGTTCCCGGTGTCGTCGGGCTCGGCGTGTTCCTCTTCTTCCTCGCGCTACCGCGGATCTCCGAGCACTACGCCAGGCGCCGCCATGAAGGTCACCTCAGGGTGCTCCTCCTCGGCACCGCCGAGAGCGTGCGCGCCACCCGCAAGCTCCTCTTCACCCCCGACTGGCGTCTGGTGGGCGCCTTCGGCTTTCTCTGGCTCGACATCGCCGTAATGTGGGCGTGCTTCGAGGCAACCAAGCACACACCGCCGCTCGTGGTCATCGTCCTCGCCTACCAGATCGGCTATCTCTCGAACCTCATCCCGATACCCGGCGGGATCGGGATCCTCGACGGGAGCGTCGTCGGGCTCTTCGTCCTCTACGGCGCCAGCGCGACGACGGCGACGGCCGCCACCGTCGTGTACCACGCGATCGCCCTGTGGGTCCCGGCCACGTGGGGGACGATCGCCTTCATCGTCCTGCGCCGCACGAAGAACCGCACTCTGACCCCACGGGCGACGAGAGAGGAGCGCCGTTCCCAGCGCGCGGGCCGGGCTCCCTAGTGCGGCGTTCCGAGAGTCCTTTGATGGTCTGGCGAGTGGCTGGGCGTGACTGGGCGTGTCCGCCGGCCTTCCTCGTACCCGGCGTACCTGGATGGCCGGCGGGCACGGCCAGGCGCGTCCAGACGCCGCCAGAGCGCAAAGGGATTTCGAGAACGGTGCACTAGTGCGCTAGCCCTCAGTCGCGCGGACCGACCATCCGCGGCCTTCCGCTGGTCAGCCCGAGCTGGTCGAAGTGATCGAGGGCCTGCCCGGAGCCGAACGCGACACAGGTGAGCGGCGATTCGGCGCTGAACACCGGCATGCCCGTCTCGGCGGCCACCAGCTCGGCGAAACCGCGGAGCAGCGTTCCGCCTCCGGCGAGGAGGATGCCATCGCGGGCGATGTCACCGGCGAGCTCGGGCGGCGTCTCCTCCAGCGTGTCCCTGATCACCTGGATGATCTCCTCCAGCGGCGGCTTAAGGGCCTCGCGCACCTCCGCGCTGGTGAGCATCACCTGGGTCGGGAGACCGGTGATGAGATGGCGGCCGCGAACCTGGGTGGTGGCCTCCGAGGTGAGCGGCCGTGCCGCTCCGATGGCGATCTTGATCGCCTCCGCGGTCTGCGAGCCGATGGCCAGGTGATGCTCGCGGCGCAGGTACTGGGTGATCGCCTCGTCCATCTCGTAGCCGCCGACCCGAATCGAACGCGCCAGGACCATCGCTCCGAGCGAGATCACGGCGACCTCGCTGGTGCCACCCCCGACGTTCACGACCATCCTTCCCACCGGCTCGGCGATCGCTATCCCGGCGCCGATCGCGGCGGCGATCGGCTCCTCGATCAGATGCACACGCCGGGCGCCCGCCGCCAGCGAGGCCTCCTCCACCGCCCGTCGCTCGACCGCGGTTACGCCGGAGGGAGCGCACACGATCAACCGAGGGTGACCACGGCGACGATCGAGCACCTTACGGATGAAGTAGCGCAACATTTCCTCCGTGACCTCGAAATCGGCGATCACCCCGTGACGCAGCGGGCGCACCGCCGAGATCGTCGCCGGCGTACGACCGATCATCTGCTCGGCCTCGACCCCGACCGCGTGGACCTCCCCGGTCAGCGCATCGGAGGCCACGACCGATGGCTCGGAGACCACGATCCCGCGCCCGCCGACGAAGACCAGCGTGTTCGCCGTACCCAGGTCAATGGCGATGTCGTGGACGCTCAGGCTGGGGGTCAGCCGACGTCGAGAGGGATCACGCCCAAGGCCATCTCGTCGGAACCCCATCCACACAGCGTGTCAGATCGGGTCTACAAACCTGCAATTCGCGTCGCCGAGCGCCACTCAGGCGGCGGTGGCGCCGAGCTGCGCGACCGCGCCCCAGCCCCGGCGCAAGGTGGCGCAGGCGAGCGTCGCGGCCACGGCCATGACCACGAGCAGCACGACGAGCGAGGCGCCGGCGCTCATCGCCTGTAGCGGCCCGTTCGGGGAGCCGGCGAGGTGTGATGCGTCGAGCGGCAGCGCGATCGCGTAGAGCGCCGTCGCCAGCGTCATCGCCGCCATGACCGCGGTCACCAGGGCTCCACACGCGAACGCGGCGACGAGCCGAGCGTGCGAGATCGGGATGGCGAACAGGACCCTTCGGGAGGCGATTACGCAGACGGCGCCACACGCCAGCCCCGCCAGCCCCCAAGCGATGAAGGCGATGCCTCCACCCGTCGTCGGCTGGTGCGAGCCCTGGGAGTGAGCCACGAGGACGACGATCGCCGTGAGC
>DATCEM010000280.1:0-2047 GCA_036510175.1 Solirubrobacteraceae bacterium
GGGGCCCTCCTCGCGGATGTTCTGCCCGAACTCGCGGTTGCGCAGGAAGGCGATGAACTTGGGGCTGAGGAAGACGCAAATGAGCAGCGAGGCGGTGCCCGCGATGAGCACGCGACCGGTCAGCGCGCTCGCGCTTACAACCGCGATTACGCCCGCCGATCCCATCAGGCCGCCGCTTGCGCCGTCAGCGCCCGGCACACGGCCTCGAGCCCGACGCCGTGGGAGCCTTTGACGAGGACGAGGTCGCCCTCGCGCAGCAAGCTGGGCACGAGAGCCGCCGCCTGCGCGGCGTCGGTTACCGAGTGAGCCTCGCGAGTGAAGACGGTGGCCATCGCCTCCGCCAGCGGGCCCACGGTCACCAGCAGGCCGACACCGAGCCGATCTGCGTCACGCCCAGCTTCGAGGTGGAACTCCCGCGCCCGCGGGCCGAGCTCGAGCATGTCGCCCAGGACCGCGACGAGGCGGCGGTCCGGCGCCGCGCCCGCGACGAGGTCGTCGAGGGCGGCGTGCATCGAGATCGGGTTCGCGTTATAGCAGTCATCGATCAGCGTGACGCCCCCCGGCAGCTGGCGTCGCTCCCCGCGCCCAGCCGAGATCACAGCGTCGATCCTACCTCGCGGCACGACGCCGACGGCTCGCGCCGCGGCCAGGGCGGCGAGAAGGTTGAGGCGCATGTGGGGCTGGGTGAAGGGAAACTCGAGCGTCACCGGCGCGCCCGCGAGGTCGATATCCAGGCGCTCCCCGTCCGTGTCCTCGAGGCGCACGTCACCGCTGGGACCGAAGGTCACCGTCGTCACATCGGCGCGCAGATGCGCCGCAAGCAGCGGCTCGTCGGCGGGCACGACCGCCGTTCCCAGCACGGGGAGGGCGGCGATGAGCTCCGCCTTGGCGGCGGCGATGGCCTCCACGCTCCCGAGCAGCTCGAGGTGCGCGGTGCCGACGTTGACCACCACCGCCACGTCGGGCTCGGCGATCGCCGCGAGCTCGGCGATCTGCCCGGCGCCCCGCATCCCCATCTCGAGCACCAGGACCTCGGTGCCGGCTGGTGCCCCGAGGATCTCGAGGGGAAGCCCGATCTCCGTATTGCGATTCTCGCGCGAGGCGACCGTGCGCCGATGGGGAGCGAGGATGGCGAGCAGGAGATCCTTGGTCGAGGTCTTCCCGGTGGAGCCGGTGACCCCGATGACCTTCGCGCCGAGCTCTCGCCGCCACGCGCGGGCGAGGCGCTGGAGCGCCGCAAGCGGATCCTCGGCCACGAGGACGACGCCCGGTGCCGCGAGGGCCGGTTCGGCGGCAGCGTAGTCGGACCCCACCAGCACCCCCCATGCGCCTGCGTCGAGCGCGGCGGCGGCGAACGTCCCACCGTCGACGTTGGCGCCCGGAAGGCCGATGAACAACGCGCCCGGTCCCGCTTCGCGCGAGTCGATGACGACGCGCTCGGGGCCGCGCGGGCCGGTCATCGTGTCGCCGATGCCGTCCTCAGGCAGGAGCAGCCGGGCCTCCGCGGCCTCGGCCACTCGCTCGGCGTTCCAGTCCCTCATGTCCTGCTCAGGGCCCGAGTGCGGAGAAGCTCGCGCGCGACTTCGATGTCATCGAAGGGGACCTTGCGGCCGGCGGCGAACTCCTGGCCCTGCTCGTGCCCCTTACCGGCGATGACCACGACGTCGCCGTCGTCCGCGCCGGAGATCGCCTCGGCGATGGCGGCGCGGCGGTCCGCCAGGGCGGTCGCGTCGTCGCCGGCGCCGGCGAGGATCTCCTTGATGATCTCTGCCGGCTCCTCGGAGCGAGGGTTGTCGGAGGTCACGATCACGCGGTCGGCGAGCCGGGTGGCGATCTCCCCCATGAGCGGTCGCTTGCCGCGATCGCGGTCGCCGCCGCAGCCGAAGACCACGTGAACGCGGCCGCCACCGAGCTCGCGCGCGGCGACGAGGACGTTCTCCAGCGAGTCGGGGGTGTGGGCGTAATCGACCAGGACCTCGAACCCCTGCCCCTCCTGCACGGGCTCGAAGCGACCGGGAACCTGCCCGGCCGCGGCGATCGCCTCCGC
>DATCEM010000281.1:0-4203 GCA_036510175.1 Solirubrobacteraceae bacterium
AGGACTGTCTGGTGGTCCTTTCGCAGCACGGGCCCTACTCGCGGCCCCGACCCGGCCGCCCGGCCCCGACCCGACCCCACGGCGCCCACCCCCACCCCCTCGCAAGGCCCCCGACGCCCCCGCCAGCGACAATGGGCGCCGCCGTGACCGCGCTCGCGATTATCTTCTGGGTCAGTGCCGGCCTGCTCGTCTACGCCCAGGTCGGCTACGGGGCGCTCCTCGCCATCCTCGCGCCGCTGCGGCGCCGGGGAGCGCCGGCGCCTGAGCCCGATCCGCCCCCGGCGGTGTCGGTCATCGTGCCCGCCTACGCCGAGGAGACGGTGATCGCCGGGCGGGTGGCGAACCTGCGGGCGCTCGACTACCCCTCAGAGCTCCTCGAGGTCATCGTCGCCTGCGACGGCTCGGTCGACGCGACCGCCGAGCGCGCGCGGGCGGCCGGCGCCGACATCGTGCTCGAGCTCCCGCGCGGCGGCAAGATTCGCGCCCAGGACACGGCGGTGCGGCGCGCCCGCGGCGACGTCGTCGCCTTCTCGGACGCCAACGCGATCTGGGAGCCCGACGCGCTGCGGCGACTGGTGTCCGCATTCGCCAACCCGCGCGTGGGCTACGTGTGCGGCGACGTCCGCTTCGTCAGCGAGAACGGGACCAACCAGGAGGGCGTGTACTGGCGCTACGAGATGGCGCTGCGGGCGCTCGAGTCGCGCCTGCGCTCGGTAACCGGCGGCAACGGCGCCATCTACGCCACCCGCAAGGAGTCATACGTCGTCGTCGATCCGATCATGGGGCACGATCTCTCGTTTCCCTTCAACATGGTCAAGCGCGGTTGGCTCGCCGTGTACGAGCCTGCGGCGCGAGCGAGCGAGAAGATGGTCCCGACGATCGAGGGGGAGTTCGCGCGCAAGCGGCGGATGATGAGCCACGCCTGGCCAATCGTCCTGCGCGGTGGGATGCTCTCCCCGCGGGGCTACGACCCCCTGTACGCGTTCATGATCGTCTCGCACCGCGTGCTGCGCTACGCCACCCCCTTTCTCCACCTGATCGTCCTCGCCACGAGCATCGCCCTGCTCGGGCACGGCTGGGTCTACGCGGCCGTCGTCGCGGCCCAGGCGGCGATCATCCTCGCGGCCCTCGCCGCCACCGTGATCCCCGCCCGCCCGCTCCTCATCGCTCGCTACTACGTCCTCACCACCGCCTCGCTCGCCGCCGGCCTCTGGGACTGGCTGCGCCGCGGCACGCCGGCCGTGTGGGAGCCCGCCGAGGGGACCCGATGAAGCGTGCCCTGGACCTGGTGCTCGCGGGCGCCGGCTCCGCGCTCAGCGCACCCGTGGTCGCGCTCGTGGCGCTGGCGATCCGGATCGAGTCTCCCGGCGGCCCGATCTACCGCCAGACGCGGGTGGGCGAGCGCGGCGCGACGTTCGAGATCTACAAGCTGCGCACCATGATGCGCGGCGCCGAGTTCACCGGCGCCGGGCTCGCGATCCAGCGCGGCGACGCCCGGATCACCCGCGTCGGCCGGGTCCTGCGGCGCTTCTCGCTGGACGAGCTCCCGAATCTGTGGAACGTCCTGCGCGGCGAGATGTCGATCGTCGGGCCCCGGCCGACCGTGCCCGTACAGGTGCAGCAGTACACCGAGCGCCAGCGCGGCCGTCTGGCCGTCAAGCCGGGCATCACGGGATGGGCGCAGGTCAACGGGCGCGCCTCGCTTCCGTGGTCCGAGCGCATCGAGCTCGACCTGTGGTACGTCGAGCACCAGTCGCTGGCCCTCGACCTGAGGATCCTCGCCATGACCGGCCGCGCGGTGCTCAGCGGACAGGGCCTGTACAAGGGAAAGAGGGGCGGATGGCACCCGCCGAGCGCGACGTAGGCGTCCTCCTCACCGGCGTGGGCAAGCGCTACGACATCGTCTCGGCGTTCGCTCAGCACGCCACCGTCGTGGCCGCCGATCCGAACCCGCTCGCGCCGGCGCAGTACGCGGCGCATCACCGCAGCGCCGTCCCGCCGATCAACGATCCTTCCTATGTGCCCGCTCTGCACGAGTTGTGCGAGCGCCACGGGGTCCGCGCGGTGATCCCCTTGACCGATCTCGATCTCGAGGTGCTGGGGCACGCTCGGGTGGCCGGCGAGCTCCCCGCGCTCGTGCCCGCGCCCGAGATCGCCCGCGCCACGTTCGACAAGTACGAGGCCCACCTCCTGCTCTCGCGCCTCGGCCTCCCCTCGCCTGCGACCGTGCTCCCCGGCGAGCCGGTCGAGCACTACCCGGTGATGGTGAAGCCCCGCCAGGGGTCGGGCGCGCGCTCGATCCACCGCGCCGACGACGCGGCCGAGGCCGAGTTCTTCTCCCGCTACATCCGGGAGCCGGCGATGGTCCAGCGGCTCATGGATGGCCCGGAGTTCTCGATCGACTGCCTCTCCGATCTCGACGGGCGCTGCCTGAACGCGATCCCGCGCACGATGATCGAGTCCCGCGGCGGCGAGTCGATCAAGGGAACGGTGATCGCGGATCGTGAGCTCGTCGAGCTGGGACGGCGAGTCGTCGAGGCCCTCGAAGTCCGCGGCCCGTGCACCGTCCAGGCCTTCCGTGACCGTGACCTCGGGCTCGGCATCACCGACGTCAACACCCGCTTCGGCGGGGCCTTTCCGGCGCCGATGTACGCGGCCCTTCCCGGCCGTAGCTACCCCGAGCTCATCGTGGCCATGGCGCGCGGTGAGCGGGTCGAGCCGCACGTCGGCGAGTTCCGCGCCGGGGTCACCTTTACTCGATATTTCTGGCAGCTGGAACTCGACGAAACGCTGCGCCCGACGGGCCGCGATATCGTCGAACCACCGGGCCCGCGGTCACCGCGATGACAAAAGGAGGCCGTTTGGTTTGGATTTATTGAGCTATGGGTAGAGTTCCGGTCCGGAAAAGAGCATAATGCTCATCATGGAAGCAAGCGCGGTGCCGCGGGTGGCGCCGGCAGGGGTAGCAGCTTTCGCGTCTCCGGGGCTGTTGCGGCTGCTGTCGGACGATCGCCTGGTGGCACTCATCAGGGAGGGGAATGCCAATGCGTTCGAGGCGGTCTATGACCGCCACTATCGGGCGATTCTGTCGTTCTGCCGCCACATGCTGGGCTGCAGTGACGAAGCCGAGGACGCGGTGCAGCACACCTTCCTCGCCGCGTACAACGACCTCGTCGCCTCGCGCAAGCCGATCCGCCTGCGCGCCTGGCTGTTCACCATCGCTCGTAATCGGTGCCTCTCCATTCTCCGCGCGCGTCGCGAACGTACCGCGCTCGAGTTCGAGGAGCAGGCCACCGACGGTCTCGCCGTGCAGGTGCAACGGCGTCAGGATCTCCGCGACCTGGTCGTCGACATCAATCACCTGCCCGACGATCAGCGCGCGGCGCTCGTCCTCGCGGAGATGGGCGCGCTTTCGCACGACGAGATCGGCACCGTCATCGGGGTGCCCAAGGACAAGGTCAAGGCTCTGATCTTCCAGGCGCGGGAGTCGTTGCTCGCCGACCGCGCGGCGCGCGACGCCGACTGCCGGGAGATCCGCGAGCAGCTCTCCACTATGCGTGGTGCCGCCCTGCGGCGCACCACATTGCGACGGCACCTGCGCGAGTGTGAGGGGTGCCGCGAGTATCGCCACGACCTTGAGCGCCAGCGGCGCCGGATCGCGGCGATCCTGCCCGTCGCGCCGACGATTGCCCTACGAGAAGCGGTTATCGGCGTGACCGCGAGCGGCGGCGTCGCCGGCGCGGGCGTGGCCGGGAGCGGCCTCCTGGGCGCGAGCTCGCTGCTCAAGGGCGTCGCTGGCAAGGCGCTGATCGGCGCCCTGCTCGCCGCCGCCGGCACCACGGGCACGATCCTCGTCGTCCACGACTTCCGCCTCCATGCCGCGCCCACTCCGCTTCAGGACCTTCGAGGGTCGACGAGCACGAGCGCCCTGGGAGCCACCACGGCGCACCTGGCGCCGGGCTCTCCGACATCCGCGCCGGGGCGCGCCGCGCCCTACGTCACCACGGGCGCTGCCGGCCGTGCGGGACTGAGGTCGAGCACCGGGATCGGCCACGAGACCGCCGGAGCCAAGGCCCTGGCCCACGCCCTGACCGGGCAGCTGAGCAACCTCCTCAGCCCGGTCTGGCCGCACGAGAAGCTGATCGCCGGGGGCGGCGCCGTCCCGCCCCGCGCGGCGCAGTCGCCCAGCGCCTCGCCCATTGG
>DATCEM010000282.1:0-2914 GCA_036510175.1 Solirubrobacteraceae bacterium
CTGCTCCGCGTGCGCGGGGAGTCGATGAAGGAAGTGGGCATCATGGAGGGCGATCTCGTGGTCGTGCGCCCGCAGGACACGGCGGCGGACGGCGACATCGTCGTGGCGCTGGTCGGCGAGGAGGCCACCGTCAAGCGCTTCTTCCAGGAGGCCGACCACGTGCGACTACAGCCGGAGAACGCGACCATGGAGCCGATTCGCAGCCGGGATGTTCGCGTCCTCGGGAAGGTCGTCGGTCTGATGCGGAGCATCTCGTGAGCACGATGACGGCCATCCCGGCCGCCTCGGTGCGGAGCACGCCGCGAACGATCACGCGGCGCCCGCGGTCATTCTTCGACGGTGCGGGCGGTGGGCCGACGCTGGACGACGTGGTGTCCGGCGCCTGGGAGGAGCTCACCGCCCATGCCGTCGTCGACTGTCCGGTGTGCGATGGGGAGATGGCGCCTGAGTACGCCGCTCCGGCGCTGAGCGCGGGAGTCCGGGCCGCGCGGGCGCGGCCGGTCGGCGGGCGCTGCCGCCGCTGCGGCACCACCCTGAGCTGAAGCACGGCCAGGCGTCGGCGCACGGTCGCTTGCACCGCGCTCGGCTCCGGCTATCCTTTCCCGCGCAGGCCAAGCAGTCGCGGAGGTGACAAACCTTCGAGGAAAGTCCGGACATCACAGGGCAAGGTGGTCGGTAACGCCGACCCGGGGAAACCCGCGGGAAAGTGCCACAGAAAAGACACCGCCTAAGCCTGGGGCCGCTGCAGAGTCTCAGGCCGGTAAGGGTGAAATGGTGCGGTAAGAGCGCACCGGCGTCGCGGTGACGCGGCGGCCAGGTAAACCCCACCTGATGCTAGGCCAAGCAGGACCGTTGTAGGTGGCCCGCCAAGGTCCGGGTAGGTCGCAGAGATGGATGGCTGCTCAAGACAGAATCCGGCTTACAGGCCTGCTAAGGGGAAGCCCCGCTCCGGCGGGGCTTCTCTATTTCTGGCCCGTGGGGCGCCCGGCCCGCCGTTAGCCACGTGCGCCGCGCGCGTCGCGCACACCGCCGCCGCCCCGCCGCCCCGCCGCCCCGCCGGCGCCATGATAATAACGAGACCCAGTCTTAGGAGCTGATATCGTCTTCTCCGCTGACCGGGCGCGGCAGCACCGACCCGGCCTGCCGTTCCGGGCCGCTGCGCCCGGGCCGGCCCACCTCGCTACCGCGATCTTCCATGAGCCCTAGCCTGAGCCCCTCCGCCCGCCGCCGCGCCCTCGCGCTGATCGCAGCGGTCGTCCTTAGCGGTGCGGCCTCGGGCTGTGGCTCGGCGATCGAGGCGAGGCCCGGAACCATCGCCGCCGTGGGCGCTGAGAACGAGTACGCCAACGTGATCTCGCAGATCGGCGGGAAGTACGTGACGGTCGCGGCGGTCCAGAGCAACCCGAACACCGACCCCCACACCTTCGAGGCGAGCCCGAGCGTGGCCGAGGAGGTGAGCTCGGCCCGGCTCATCGTCCAGAACGGGGTCGGATACGACACCTACATGAACAAGGTCGAGTCGGCGTCGCCGAGCTCCTCGCGCAGGGTCATCGACGTGCAGACGCTGCTCGGGCTCCCGGACTCCACCCCGAACCCCCACCTCTGGTACAAGCCGACGACGATGCCCGCCGTGGCCCGCGCGCTGGTGGGCGACCTGTCGAGCATCCAGCCTCAGCACGCGGCCTACTTCCGCGCCAACGCGCAGCGGTTCGATAACTCGCTGACCCCCTGGTACGACGCGATCAGGAGCTTCAGAGCACGCTATCCCGGTGCCCCCGTGGCGAGCACCGAGCCCGTGGGCGACTACATGCTCCAGGCCGTGGGAGCGACGAACCTGACGCCGTTCACCCTCCAGGCGGACATCATGAACGGACTCGATCCGGCGCCGCAGTCGGTGACGCAGCAGAACAGCCTGTTGGCCGGCCACCGGGTGAAGGTCCTGATCTATAACCAGCAGGTCACCGACTCCCTCACCCAGTCCTTCTTCCAGCAGGCCAAGGAGCACGGCGTGCCGGTGGTGGGCGTCTACGAGACCATGCCCACCCCGGGCTACGACTACCAGACGTGGATGCTCGCCGAGGTCGACGCCCTCGAGCGGGCGGTCGCGGACAACGCCTCGACGGAGAAGCTGTGACGAGCGCGGGGGGATCCGGCGAGCGCCACGAGGTCCTCTCGGTGGAGGGGGTGAGCGTCCGCCTGTCCGGCAGGGAGGTGCTCACCGAGGTCAGCTTCGGGATCTGCCCCGGCGAGTTCACCGGGCTCATCGGCTCCAACGGCGCCGGCAAGACCACCCTGTTCCGGGTCATCCTCGGGCTCCAGGCGAGCACGACCGGGAAGGTGCTCGTGGACGGGCGGCCGCGTTCGCGACGCAACCCCCTGATCGGATACGTCCCGCAGAAGTTCCTCCTCGACCCCGACATGCCGCTGCGGGCTCGCGACCTCGTCGGCCTCGGCCTCGACGGGCATCGGTTCGGGATCGCTCGGCCCTCCCGCGCCCGCCGCGAGCTGATCGACGAGATGCTCGCCGCCGTCGACGCGCAAGCCTTCGCCGACGCGCGGGTCGGCACTCTCTCGGGCGGCGAGCAGCAACGGGTGCTCATCGCCCACGCGCTGATCAGCCGCCCGAAGCTCTTACTGCTCGACGAGCCCCTCGCCAACCTCGACCTCCCGAGCGGGCAGGAGGTCGTCGCCCTGCTCGCGCGGATCGCCTCCGAGCAGGGAATCGCCATCCTCATCTCCGCCCACGAGATGAACCCGCTGCTCCCGGTGATGGAGCGGATCGTCTACTTAGTGGGGGGACGGGCGGCGAGCGGAACGACCGAGCAGGTCGTCAGGACCGACGTGCTCTCGAAGCTCTACGGACGCGAGGTCGAGGTCCTGCACATCCACGGCCGGGTGCTCGTGGTCGCCGGTC
>DATCEM010000283.1:0-5839 GCA_036510175.1 Solirubrobacteraceae bacterium
ACCGCTTCTGCGCGAACTGCGGGACTCCCGCCGACATCGCCGAGGCCGGCTATTCGAGGCGATGCCCGAGCTGCGGTGCCGTCCACTTCCCACGCATCGACCCGGTCGTGATCATGGTCGTCGCCCATGGGGACCGCCTCCTGCTCGGCCGCCACGCCAACTGGCCCCCACGCCGTTACTCGGTGCTGGCCGGCTACGTAGCGCCCGGGGAGACGCTCGAGGAGGCGGTCGTCCGCGAGGTTCGCGAGGAGTCGGGGGTGGAGGCCCTCGACCCGCGCTACGTCGCCTCCCAGCCCTGGCCATTCCCCTCCTCGCTCATGCTCGGCTTCGAGGCCCACGCGCAGGGCGGCGAGCCGACGGCGCGTGACGGCGAGCTCGAGGATGTCCGCTGGTTCACCCTCGGGCAAGCCCGGGCCGCCTCGCGCGAGCAGAGCGCGGAGCTCGAGCTCCCCGGGCGCGTGTCGATCGCGCGAGCGCTGATCGAGCACTGGCTCGCCGCGCAGCCCGCCTGAGCGCCGCGTCAGGAGCGGTTATCTGAGAAAAGAGAATGCTCGACCAGCCCGCAGGCTGGCCGAGCACAACCTGGGAGTGCCAACGGGCAGGCGGCCAGGCGAGGCCACCCACTCGGGGAACGCGTCAACACTTCCCACGCAGAGAGTCGACCCGGCACCGGGGGCACACAAGTTGTGCACTGAAAGATCAACGTTTATCTGAGCAAGCCTGCAGCAAACCGCTCGTCCCGAGGAGCTTCTGAGATGCGGAGAGGAACATCCGGCGGACGCAGGGATCAGAATTGCGCGCGATGAATGCGCCGGAGGGAGGAGCCACGCGCCTGCTCGTGGTCAACGCCGACGATCTCGGCATGTCGCCGGGCGTCAACGAGGGAATCGTCGACGCGCACGCGAACGGGATCGTCACGAGCGCGAGCCTGATGGTCAATCGGCCGGGCGCCGAGCACGCCGCCGGTCTGCTCGAGACTCACCCGGCGCTCTCGGTAGGGCTCCACTTCGAGGAGGACGAGGTCAGCGACCTCGACGACCCGGCGCAGGCCGAGGAGCTCTTCGCCGCCCAGCTCGAGCGCTTCCGCGAGCTCACGGGCTCAGAGCCGACGCACGTCGACTCCCATCATCATGTTCACAGCGAGGACGAGCGGCTCGAGCTCTTCCGAGCGCTCGCCGAGCCGCTTGGTGTCCCCGTGCGCCACGACGGCCGCGTCGCCTACATCGGCGGCTTCTGGGCCCAGTGGGAGGTGGGGGTCACGAACCTCGGCTACATCCGCCGTCCCTTTCTCGTCCACCTCATCGCCAACGAAGCGACCGGGAGGGTCACCGAGCTCGCCTGCCACCCGGCGAAGGTGACCGGCGACTTCCGCTCGAGCTACCTCGAGGAGCGTGCGGTCGAGCTGGCCACGCTGACCGAGCCAGGCCTGCAACAGGAGATCGAGGCGCTGGGGATCACGCTCGTCGGCTTCCGCGACGTCGATGTTTAGGTGCGCGTGGATTCTGATTCGGGCTCGTCGGCGAGCGCCAGCTCGGGACCGAAGCTGACTCGCAGGGTGGCGCCGCCGTCCGCGGCGTTCCTCGCTTCGGCGAACCCGCCGTGCGCCTCCGCCGCCTGGCGCACGATCGCCAGCCCGAGGCCCGAGCCCGGCTTGCCCCGCGCGTCCTTGGCACGGTGGAAACGATCGAACACGTAATGCAGGTCCTCGTCGTGGAAGCCGGGTCCATGGTCGCGCACGGTCAGCGTCCCCGCGCTCAGATCGACGTCGATTACGCCGTCGGGCGGGCTCCACTTGCGCGCGTTGTCGAGCAGGTTCGTGATCGCGCGACCGATTCGGTCGCCCTCGCCGCGAACCAGCGTCGGCTCGAGGCTCGCGGTGAACGTGAGCCCGGGGGCGCGGCGGCCCGCGCGTTCGATCAGGTCGGCGGCGACGAGATCGACGCGAACGTCGTGAAGCTCGGTGCTCGGCTGGCGCCCGCGGGCGAGCTCGACGACGTCGCCGACCAGCCCCGTCAGCTCGTCGAGCTCGGAGATCATGTCCTCGCGCAGCGCATCGCGGTCGGCCTGTGAGAGACGCGCCTCGTCGCGGAGGAGCTGAAGGTTCGCCCGCAGCGTGGAGATCGGCGTACGCAGCTCGTGGCTCGCGTCGGCGACGAGGTTACGTTGGGACTCGACCGAGCGCTCGAGCGCGTCGAGGGTGCTGTTGAACGTACCCGCCAGTCGCGCAAGCTCGTCGCGGCCGGAGACCTCCAGGCGCTGGGACGGGTCGGCGCCGGCGGCCACCGCCTCGGTCCGGCGGGTGAAGCGCGTGATCGGCGTCAGCGCCGTCCTGGCCACCAGGATCCCGAGCGCGGCCGCGAGGACGATGCCGGCGGCGCCGATGAGCAGGAGCAGCAGGAGCTGGCTGTGGAGCGTCTTGTCGACGTCGGTCAGGGGCAGGGCGACCTCGAGCGCGCCGTGCGCGCCGACGCCGGACACGAGCACTCGGAGATGCGTGGCCCCGACCTGCGCATCGGTGAAGTACTGGCCCTGGCCACTGGAGGCAATAGCCCGCGCTCGTGGGTCGACGGCGATCTCCCGGGATGCCGTCTCGCCACTCGCGGGGCACACCGTGCCCGTCGGCGTGATCAGCTCGAAGAACCCCGTGGGTCCGCCGAAGCCGGCGCCACGATCGTCCAGCCCGAAGCCCCGGTCGCAGTCACGGGCACCGGTCCGCGGAATCAGCGGCGCCCGGCCCTTGGCCGGATTTGCGATCGGGCCGCCCCCTCCCCCCGGACCCGGGCGCTGGGCGGGTCCGCCGGGCCCGTAGGCGCCACCGGAGCCCACCGGCTGCCCGTTCGATCCGGGGGCCGGCGATCCGGGGCCGGATGCGGGCGGGTCGACCTGGTCCTTGAGGTTCCGCAGCGACTGGTCGATCTGGCCGAGCAGGTTCGAGCGCGTCCCGGCGTAGGCGCTGACGGCAACGGCGATCACGGCGAGCGCGACCGCGATCCCCGCTGCGGCCCCGATCCGCGCACGCAGGCTCACTCGGTCGGCTCCCGCAACGCGTACCCGACCCCCCTGACGGTGTGGATCAGCGGTCGAGCCCCCGCCTCTTCGAGCTTGCGGCGCAGGTATCCGACGTAGACGCGCAGCGCGTTCGACGTCGGGCCGAAGTCATATCCCCAGACGCGGTCGTAGATGAGGCTGTGGGGGAGCACGCGACGGGGATTGAGCAAGAGAAGCTCGAGCAGCTGGTACTCGGTGCGGGTGAGCTCGACGAACCTCTCGCCGACGACGGCGCCATGGCGACTCGAGTCCAGGGTGAGCTCGGCGAAGGCCAGGCCATCGACGCCGCCCTCCCCGCCCGCACGGCGCAGGAGCGCGCGCAGCCTCGCCTTGAGCTCGTCGATGTCGAACGGCTTGACCAGGTAGTCGTCGGCGCCGGCGTCGAGGCCGTCGATCCGGTCGGTGACGGCATCACGGGCGGTGAGCATGAGCACGGGGACGCGGTTGCCCTCCCGGCGCAGCAGCCGGCACACCTCGAGACCGTCGATGTCGGGCAGGCCAATGTCGAGGACCACCGCATCGGGCACCGCGGCGGCGACCTCGGCCAGCGCGCCGGCTCCGGTCTCCGCCAGGCGAACTTCGTATCCGCCCAGGGTGAGCGCCCGCCTGAGCACGTCCCGCAGCGCGCGGTCGTCGTCGACGACGAGCAGTCTCATGGCCCCATTGTCGTCGCCGGCACGGCGGCGCGCGAGCGCTTCCTACATACGTCTTATCCGTGCCCTCAGTGGGGCAGCGCCTCGCGCTCGGAGAGCACCGCCGCGAGGATCCCGTTGACGAATCCGGGGGCGTCGGTGCCGCAGAAGCGCTTGGCCGTCTCGACCGCCTCATCGATCGCGCCCTCGGGCGGGATCGGCTGCTCACCGGGGACCGCATCCGGGTAGAGCAGCTCGAGCACGCCCACGCGCAAGATCGAGCGCTCGAGGGGAGCGATGCGCTGCATCGACCAACCGGTCGCGTGACGGCCGATGAGCTCGTCGAGCTCCTGTTGGCGTTCCTGCGCGGCGTAGGCGAGCGCTCGTGTGAACCCGTGCACGTCGCGCGGCAGCGTGTCCTCGAGGGGCCGGGAGGTCAGATCGCTCTGATACAGGGCCCACACCGCGGCGCGGCGCTGGTCACGCCTACGCACCGGCGCGCTGCTCCAGGTCAGGCACGGGAGAGGTACTCGCCTGAGCGCGTGTCGACGCGGAGCACGTCCCCGACGTCGACGAACAGCGGCACCTGGAGGTTGGCGCCGGTTTCGAGCACAGCGGGCTTGGTTCCGCCTCCCGAGGCCGTGTCCCCGCGCAGCCCCGGATCGGTCTGCGTGACCTTGAGGTCCACCGCGCTCGGCAGCTGGATGTCGGCCGGCTCGTCGTCGATGTAGAGCACCTCGACCTCATCGGAATCCTTGACGAAGCGCAGTGCCTCGTCGATCGCCGCCACGGGGATCACCAGCTGCTCATAGGACTCGGTATCCATGAAGTGGGCATCGGCCCCGTCGCGGTAGAGGAACTGCATCCTCCGGACCTCGGTGCGGACGGGGCGGAACTTCTCCCCCGCCCTGAACGTCCGGTCGATGACGTTGCCGTCGCTCGAGCGCCGCAGCTTCGTCCGTACGAACGCCCCACCCTTGCCCGGCTTCACATGCTGGAACTCCAGGATCTTGAACACGGTCCCGTCGACATCGATGTGATTGCCGTTCTTGAATTGATTGGTGGAGATCATGTCTGCCTCAGAGCGTAGCGAGCGACGCGGGGGCAGGGCGTTCGCGAGGGCGGGGCGGCTCGCGAACTCGGGGGCGGGTCGTCGCGAAGGCGGGGCAGCACGCGAACTTCTGTCGATCAGTCCCGCCCCGCGGGACCAAACGACATCGGTTCACCCCGCGACGCCGCCCGCACGCGAGTGCGTCCCCGGCGCTGCGTCGCGCCGCGGCGCCTCGTCCCGCCGCCCCAGCGTCACGCCCGCCCCGCGCGGCGCCGCCCGCCCCGCCGCCCCTATCTCCCGCCCCGCCGCCCCGTGAGCTTGCCCACCAGGAGCTCGACCGAGTGCTCGAGCTCCTCGATCGTCGCGTCCTCGACGCGGGTGATCCCCACCCGGCGGTTCAGCCAGGCGTTGATCTCGCGGTGGCTCGAGCCCTCGCGTCGCCGGACCTCGGACACCAGGCGGTGACGCTCGCCGCGCAGCAGGGCGCGACGCTCGAAGGCCGGGGCCTCGTGCCGGCCGTTGCCGGGGGCTGGCGTGGGAGGCGTAGACGGGCTCACCTGTGCCGGGGCCGCGCCGCCGAACAGGGTCAGCTGCGGCGCCACGTCGGCGCTCAGCGGCTCGAACTCGATGACCTCGGTTCGCTCGGTGAGCTGGCGCTCGGGGCGGTCCCAACCCTCCTCGCCCGGCTCGCGGGGGGCCAGAACGTGGCGCAGCTCGTCCTCGATCGAGCTCGCGTGCTCGCGGAGAACCGGGTCGGCGGGGACGTAGAGCCAGCTCGGCTCGACGGGACGGCCCGGCATCGTCCGCACGAAGCGCCCGACGATCTGCCGGAACACGAGCGGCGTCTTCGCCGCCGTCGCGTACACGCCCACCCGTAGCCGGGGGATGTCGACCCCCTCGGAGACCATGTTCACGGCGACGATCCATGGGTCGCGGGAGCGGGTGAAGGCCGCGAGCTTCGCCGCCGCCCGCGCCTCGGTGTGGAGCACGACGAGTGGTGGCTTCCCCGTCGCCTCGCGCAGTAGCCCGGCCACCCGTCGCGCGTGACTGGCGTCCGCGGCGATCACGAGCCCGCCGGCGTCGCGCTGCCCGTCGGCCCGCACCGCCC
>DATCEM010000284.1:0-2876 GCA_036510175.1 Solirubrobacteraceae bacterium
CCTCACGGCGAGCCTGCTCCTCGGCCTCGCGGCGGGCGCGCTCCTCTTCGGCGCGGAACACGTTGTGGCCCTCGGAGACGACGTCGCCGATCGCCTTGGTGATCGCCGCACACGAGCGGATCGCGTCATCGTTACCGGGGATCACGTAGTCGATGCCATCGGGATCGCAGTTCGTATCCACAAGTCCGATGATCGGGATCCTCAGGCGGTGCGCTTCACGCACGGCGATCGCCTCTGACTTGAGGTCGATCACGAACATGGCGTCGGGGACACGCTGCATGTTCTTGACCCCGCCGAGGTTGGCGCGGAGCTTCGCGAGGTCCGCCTGGGCGTTCATCCGTTCGCGGGTGGGCAGCAGCTGGAGCTGTCCCTCGGTCTCGTAGTGCTCGAGGTCGTGCAGGCGCTTGATGCGCAGCGAGATCGTCTGGAAGTTCGTCAGCAGGCCGCCAAGCCAGCGATGGTTGACGTAGGGCATGTCCGATGACTCGGCGATGTCCTTGATCGCGTCACGCGCCTGCTTCTTGGTGCCGACGAAGAGGACGGTGCCGCCGCGATGGGCCACATCGGAAGCGAACCTGCGGGCCTCCTCCAGCAGCTTCTGGGTCTGGAGAAGATCGATGATGTAGATGCCGTCCCGCTCACCGAAGATGAAGCGGCGCATCTTGGGGTTCCATCGGCGCGTCTGGTGGCCGAAATGCACGCCGGCCTCCAGCAGCTCTTTGATTCCTACTTGAGCCACGTTATTTGCTCCCTTTTGATTTTGGTGTGTGCTGCACCCCGACGCCGGTGTTCACGAACCTTCAGGTCTGACGCCGTCAAGCGGCTCCGGACCCAAGGCCAGGGCGTGACCCGTGCGATGGGGATCGATTGATTGGAATGACTTCTTTTCCAATCTTACGCAAGTTTCTGCCCTTTGCTTCGTTTTCAGCCTTTGGGCCGCCACCCTTCCCCTACCTCCGGTGGTGGCTCAGTCGCGAGCCGATCCTCCCTTCCCCTACCTCCGGTGGTTCGGCTCGCACGCGGTTCGCGGCGGGGCGGCTTTGGACGGGTCGCCCCGCCGTGCTATCCGCGGGAGGCCAGGGAGAGCGCGAGGGCGAGATCGTCGGGCAGGGGCGAGGCGACGTCGACGGACTCGCCGGTGACGGGATGGGGAAAGCTGAGCCGTGCAGCGTGGAGGAACTGGCGCGTCAGGCCGAAGGCGTCGCTGATTCCGTACTGGCGATCGCCGCAGACCGGATGGCCGATGCTCCCCAGGTGGACGCGGATCTGATGCGTGCGGCCGGTGTCGAGGGTGACCCGGAGCAGAGTCGCCGAGGGCAGCACCTCGACGATCTCGAAGCGGGTGCGCGCCTCGCGCGGCTCGTCTGAGTCGATCGACATCAGCGTGCGCTGGCGGCGGTCGCGGCCGATCGGAGCTTCGATCGTCCCCGCGCGCGCCGCGGGCGTGCCGTCCACGAGCGCGAGGTACTCGCGCCTGAGCCCGCGAGCCGCCAGGAGCGCCTTCAGCGTGCGGTGGACGTCGTCGCGCTTGGCCACTACCAGTAGTCCCGAGGTGTCGCGGTCGAGCCGGTGCACGATCCCCGCTCGCCACGGCTCATCGCCACCCGCCGCGCGCCCGGCCAGGGCCTGAGACAGCGTCCCCGACCGGTGCCCGCGAGCCGGATGGACGACGACACCCGCGGGCTTGTCGACGACGATCAGGTGCTCGTCCTCGTAGGCGATGCCATAGGCCACATCGACCTCGGGTGCGTCGGGGAGCTGGTCGGCGTCCTCGATGTCGATGAGCTCGCCGGCGTTGACCTCGTGGCGCTTGCGCCGCATGTGCCCATCGACGCGCACGCGACCCTCGTCGATCAGCCGCTGAGCGCGAGCTCGCGATCCGAGGGGCTCGGCGAGGAACTGGTCGAGCCGCGTCCCCGAGGCCTCCAGCGGCACCTCGATCCGGCGCGTGGCTATGGGCGCCCCCAGGTCAGTCATCGATCGATTCCCGTGCCGCGCGGCGGCTGGTGATCTCGATCGTGTAGACGAGCGCGATCACGCCGAAGGTGATCGCCATGTCGGCGACGTTGAAGGCGGGCCAGTGTGGGAGCTTGATGAAGTCGGTCACGGCGCCGGCGCGTATCCGGTCGATCAGGTTTCCGATCGCGCCGCCGAGAAGGAGGCCGGTCGGGAGCCAGAGCAGCCGGCGCCCGGGCCGCAGCGCGAAATAGCAGGCGAGCCCGGCCAGGGCGACGAGGGTGATCACGAGCACGATCGTCCCGCCGCCGGAGAAGATGCTGAAGGCGACGCCGGTGTTGCGGATGTCGACGAGCTTGATGCCCGGTACCAGCTTGTGGACCTGGCCCATGGCGATCCCCGACCGGACCGCCTGCTTGGTCACCTGGTCGACGACGATCACAAGCACGAGCACGGCCCCCGCCCGTGCGTAGCCGCCCACGCGGCTGCGGCGCGAGCGGTCGGTTCCGGCGGCGACGGCCATGGCCCAAGGGTAAGGCGGGGGCTGCGTCAGCCGCTGATCGCGTTGACTATCACTAGCCGCAGGAAGTAGAGGAGGAGGATCGCCAGCATCGGGCTCAGGTCGATCTGGCCGATCGGCGGGATGAAGCGCCGGAAGACACGAAGGTAGGGCTCAGAGACATCCCGCAGGAAGCCGAGGATCGCGTCCGTGACGCGGGAATACGGCGGCCTGACCCCGAGCGAGAACATGATGTTGAGCAGGATGTAGATGAAGAGCAGGACGATGTAGACGGTGAACAGCCCCGAGACGTAGCTGGCGATGTCGGCGCGCGTGGCGGCGAGGGCGATCATCTCTGAGCTCCGGCCGGCTGATCGGCCGCCACGGCGATGACCGCGTCGATCGCATCCTGAAAGGCGGT
>DATCEM010000285.1:0-2715 GCA_036510175.1 Solirubrobacteraceae bacterium
CTGCGCGGCTGGTGATGCAAGTGCCGGGAGGGGAGCTCCACCTATTGCACGTGTTCGGCACGGCGCCGTCGGCCGAACGTTCGCGTGATCTTTCCAGTCACCTTCGCCTCTACGTCCAGGAGAAGGCCGACATTCTCCCCGGGCTGCGTGGCGTCCCGGTCGGGATCCACCTGCGCGGAGGCAAGGCGGTGCGCGAGCTCATCCAGCTGGCGACCGAGGTCCAGGCCAGCGTCATCGTGGTCGGCTCCCACAAGGGAACCCACGTCAAGGACTGGGTGATCGGCTCGACCGTCGAGAGGCTCATGAGCGGCGCCGAGTTCCCGGTCCTCGTTGCTGCGCCGAAGAAAGAGCCTGTCGCGCACGAGCCCGTCATCGAGCCACCGTGCCCGCAGTGCGTCCAGGCGCGCTTCGCGAGCGGTGGCAAGCAGTGGTGGTGCGAACGGCACGCGCACGAGGCGACGCTCGGTCACGTCTACTCGTACCAGCGCGAGCTGCCCTTCGCGACCCATGACTCGGCGGTCAGCCCGACCGGAGTCGACTATTGAGGCGGAGAGCCCGAACCATGAAGAAAAAGAAGAGTACGAACAAGGGCGGCAAGACCGAGCACAAGCACCTGACGCATGACGCCGAAGGTGCGGCATCGGGGGCCGTCGCCGGAGCCATCCTCGGGATTGCGGCTGGGCCGCCCGGCATGGTTGCGGGCGCCATCATGGGCGCTGCCGCAGGTGCCATGGCCGCCGAGGCGCTCGAGAAGGACGGGGAGCACACCGCAGCGCACACCCGCGAGCTCGACGAAGAGATCGGCGTCATGGGGGGGGACCTCGGAGCACCGAACCTCAAACACCCGCCCGCGCGGGTCGGCGCCTACTCGACGGCGGCGACCGGCACGGGGGCGGCGGACGACAGCGAGCCCGCCGAGGGACCGATGTCGACCCCCGAGAAATAGCCAGCGACGACCGCGCTCAACGAACGACGTTCCCCTCCGCATCGCGCATTTCCGGGGCGGGGAGCCCGACGGCGTCGAGCATCGGGCGCACCCGAGCCCGCGGGCCCACGACCACCACGATGGCGTCTTCCGGCGAGTAGAATCGCTTGGCCAGCTGGTCGAGCTGCGGTCGCTGGGCTTCGTCGCACGCCTGGCTGGCGCGGGCCTGATAGTCCGCGCCTCGCCCGAGCGCGGCGTCGTTGGCGAGACTGGTGGCGATGCCCTCGACGGATTCGTAGGTGCTCACCCGCGACGCCCTCGACTGCGAGCGCGTTCGCGCGATCTCGTCATCGGTGAGGCCGCCGCTCGCGAACTGGTGGAGATCTCCGAGCATGGCGGTGAGGGCCTCTCCGGTCTTCTCCGTGACGACGCTCGCCCAGGCCACCACTTGCCCCGGCCCGCGCGACACCGAGAAGCGCGACGCCGCGCCGTACGTGTAACCCCGCTGCTCGCGGAGATCCTGGTTGAGCCGCGAGGTGAAGCTCCCCCCGATAGCGTCGTTCACGCGCCCGAGAGCCGGCAGGTCGGGGCTCGACGCCGCGATGCCGGGCCGCAGGACCGCGATGACCGACTGCGGTGCGTCCGGGCGATCGACCAGCACCACCCGCGGCCACGGTCCCGCCGGCGCCGGGGGAACGAGGGGCGGGGCGGCCGGCGTCGCCGGGCCTTTCCACGAGCCGAACACCTCGTCGAGCATCGTGACGAGCGCGTGGCGAGCGATGTCTCCGGCGCACACCAGCGTGGCGCGATCGGGTCTCCATGCGGCGTGATAGAAGCGCCGGACATCCTCGAGCCCCACGGCGCGCGCGCTCGTCGGCGTACCGTCCCACGGGTGTCCATACGGGTGCTCCCGCCCGAACAGAGCCGCCCTAAACACGACGCGCGCGGTGGCATCGGGATCCTTCGCTCGCTCCAGCAGCTCGCCGGCCCAGAGCTCCTTCACGCGCTTGAACTCGGCTGCGTCGAGCCGCGGACGCGCGACGACGTCACCGAAGAGTGCAAACGCGTCGTGCAGGTGGCGCGTGAGGACGGTGAGCGAGACCGTGCTCGAGTCGGCGTTCGTCGACGTCCCCACACTCGCCCCCAGGTCGTCGATGGCGCGCGCCAGATCGATCGCGCCGCGCTTGCCCGCTCCCTCGTCGAGCATCGCGGCCGCGGTGTACGCCACACCCCCCTTGCCGGGCGGGTCGCTCGCGGCCCCCGTGGGCACGGTGATGTCGCAGGAGACCACCGGAGCGTCGTGCCGCTCGAGCAGCCAGACGGTGATGCCGTTCGTGGCCGTGAAGACCACCGGAGCGGGCGGCAGAAAGGCCGACGGCATTCCCGGCTCGGGGCGCGGTCCGAGGACGTCCGGCGGTGGTGGCGCCGCCACCGACGTGGCGACGGGGGCGGGTGGCGGCTGCGCCGGAGGAGCCTGTCCGCCGCACGAGATGCTCCACGCGACCGTCCACGCCGTGAGAGCGACCGGGCTCGCGGGTCTCATCATCGCCGCACCCCCTTCTTGGGGACCGTCGTGAGGACCACCATCGCGTCCGGCACGAGGACCTTCTTGGCGTAGGCGAGGAGATCCTGCGCCGTGGCCTTGCGGTACCGATCGAGGTCTCGCTGGACGTAGCCCGGATCGCCTACCTCGACCTGGTACGTGTTGAGGAGCGACGCCCGCGCCGGGATGCTCTGGAGGCGATCGACGAAGGCCATCTCGTAGGCGTTTCGCGCGCGCTCGAGCTCCT
>DATCEM010000286.1:0-18357 GCA_036510175.1 Solirubrobacteraceae bacterium
TGGACGAGCCGCCACGCGTCGAGGAGGACGGAGATCCCCTTCTCGGGGACGAGGCGCCCGGCGAAGAGCGCGCAGGGTCCTCGGGGGAGCCCGTGGTGCGTACGGAAGGCGTCGATCTCCTCCGCGCTGACGGAGCGGGCGAAGAGCTCGGGCTCGACCGACTGCGGAGCGACGAACACCCCTTCCGAGGTTCCCCGCGCTCGGGCGACGAAGCGCTGGACGTGCTCTCCGTAGGTGATCACCGCGTCTGCGTCGCGGTAGATGTGGCGGGTGAGCGGGAGCGTGAGGGCGTGGGTGAGCGAACGCGGCGCGGCCCATACCGACGCCCAGAGCACGAACGGCCGGCTGTGCACACGCGCCGATGTGTAGGTGGCGGGGAGGATGGCGCCTCCCGCGAAGGGCGCGATCAGGGTTTCGTAGCGGCGTCCGAGGGTCAGCGCCTCGAGCGGTCCTCGCAGGCGCCGGGCGGGAAACGGCGCCTGCTCGAGCTGACGGTCGAGGTCGCGGAACCATTCCGGTATGTAGCGACCGCCGGCGCCGAAGCACAGGACCTCGATCTCGTGGCGCTCGGCGAGACGCGCGTAGAGGGGCATGCGGTAGGGCGTGAGATAGTTGGTGACGAGGGCGATGGGCATCGAGGGCGGAGACGTTGACAGAATCGGCGGCACCGATATGCGTGTCCTCCTGCTGCATAACCGCTATCGAGCCGAGGGCGGGGAGGAACGGTCGGTGGAGGAGATCGCTCGGCTCCTGCGGGAGCGCGGCCATGTGGCGGAGGTGCTCGAACGCTCGAGCGGCGATCTCAGCCGTGTGACGGCGGCGGCGTCGCTGTGGCATGGCGGCCTCGAGGGGCATACGGTCGCGCGCGCGGCGTGCTCGATGAGGGCGGACGTCGTGCACGCGCATAACGTGCATCCCATGTTCGGCTGGCGGGCGCTGGCGGCGGGCCGCGAGCCGGGCGCGCGCGTTGTTCTCCACCTGCACAACTTCCGCCTGTTCTGCGCGATCGGGGTCGCTTACCGCGACGGGGCCCCGTGCTTTCGCTGCCGAGGCGGCTACACACGCCCCGGCCTTCGTCTGCGCTGCCGCGGCTCGCTCCCCGAGGCCGCGGCCTATGCCGCCGGCCTGCATCGCCAGCTTCCGCATCTGCTCTCATACGCCGATCAGCTCGTGACGGTGAGCGACGCGACGCTGGGGCAGCTGGTCGAGCTCGGGGTGCCCGCCGGGCAGATCGTCTCACTGCCCAACTTCGTGCCGGCGTCGGCCTTCGCGGATCGCTCGCGTGCCGACCAGGGCCGGCACGCGCTCGTCGCGGGCCGGCTCGTGCCCGAGAAGGGCTTCGACACGGCGGTGCTCGCGTGCCGCGCCGCGGAGGTGCCGCTGGTGGTGGCGGGGGAGGGTCCCGATGAGCCGCGACTGCGACGGCTCGCCGAGGGCGCCGACGTGCGGTTCACCGGCCTGCTCGCGCGCGACGAGCTCGCGCGGATTAGAGCGGATGCCGCTCTCGTCCTCGCGCCCTCGCGCTCGGATGACGCGTGTCCGTACGCGGTGGTCGAGGCACTCGCCGCCGGCGTGCCGGTGATCGCCAGCGATCGCGGCGGCCTTCCCGAGCTCGCGGGGGCGGCGGGCACCCAGCGGGCCGAGGACGTCGCGGCGTGGACCCACGCGGTGGCGCGGGCATGGAGCGATCCGGCCGATCGGGTCGCGCGCGGCGAGGAGGCCCTCGCACGCGCGCGGGAGCGCTGCCATCCGGACGTCTATTACGAGGGGCTGATGGCGGTCTACGGCCGATCCCGGAGCGAATAGGTAGGGTCGCCGAGATGAGCATCCGCCCGCTCGCCCTGGGACTGACGGTGTCGCTCGCGCTGGCTGGGTGCGGGAGCTCGAAGCACGTGAGGACCGCGACGGGCGGCGGGTCGACGTCCGCGTCGACGGCGAGCGGTGCCGGCCCGAGTACCGGCACCGGCTCGAGCAGCTTCGGCGGCGCGGCACCGAGCGCAAGCACGGCACCCAGCGGCGGCACGGCGACGCCCCGGGCGAGCACGACCACGCGAGCTGGGTCCGCCCCCTCACGCCCGGTCTCCGTCGCCCAGGCGCGCGGACCGTTGATCCCCGCGACCTTCACGATCACACGCGGCGGGAGGTTGTCCCCGCGTACCGTGTCCGCCGTCGCCTCCGTTCCGATCGAGCTGACGGTGACCTCCGGTGACGGCAAGGCTCACACTGTCCTCCTGCACACGCCGATCGAGCACCGCCTGTCCGTCTCCGCCGGTCGCCGCGCGTCGATCCGCCTGACGGGACTGAAGGCCGGTCGCTACCGGATCAGTGTCGACGGGGTGGCGAAAGGCGCGCTGATCATCGGGTTCACGCCCGGGCCCTGAGACGCAGTTCCCGCGGGGCCGGCGGGCCCGGCCCGGTCACTGGGCCATTCGTCCAGCAGGCGGCCGCAGCGGTTTCACAGAAGTCCACGATGTGAACGCTGAATTAGGAGCTCGCCACCGTGCCGGTTTTATGGCTAGCTTAGCCTAGCTTCTGCCAACTTTGGCGAACTCCAGATAGGAATGAATAGGAATGAGGAACTTATGACCGTTCGCAGCAATTAGCATTCCGAGGCACGTTCAGATACCCTCCACGCGGGTAGGTTTTCTGTGCGCCGGCCAGTCTGCGGCGTGAGTTTGCCCTGTGCTTTGGGAACATGAACGGCGCCTCACGCACATCACGATTGGGATCACTGGTCGCCTGGCCGGCAGGGGTCCTGCTACTGCTTTCGGCGGCCGCGATCATCGTCGCGAGCTGGGGAACCTCGATCCGTAACGGAGGCGACGTGGCGCTGCTGGTGGCGCTCACGTTGCTGACGTTCGTCACGGACGAGTTTTCGCTGCCCGCGCTTCGAGTCGATATCGGCCTGATTCTGGCGTTTGCGGCGCTCGTCCTGACCGGACCGGTCGGCGCTCTGATCGTCGTCGCCATTCCGGAGCTGATCCGCCCCCTGGTTGAGCGTCACCACGTGCGGCGCGTCGCCACAATGGCGAACCTGGCGTCGCTGGCCTGGCAGGTTCTGGTCGGTGAGGCGGTGCTGCGCGCCCTTCCCGCGGCGCATGCTTCGCCGATCGGGCGGCTGCTCATCTATGTCCTGGTCGCGAGCCTCATGGCGGTCGCCACGGTAATCGTCACGCGGGGGATCGTCGCCGGGCTCGTGGACCGGGTCCTGATCTCGCGTTGGCGGGTGGAGCTGGGCACGCTCGCCGCCTGCCTTGCCCTCGCCCCGTTCGCTGCCCTCACCGGGTACCTGCTTCCGATCCTCGGCATTATCGCCCTGGTGGCCGCGGTGGCCGCGGAGACATCTCTGGGCCTGCTCGTCCATCTCGTAACCTGGACCCCACGGGCGGGCCGCCTGACCGTTCCCGAGGCGCGGGCCCGATATGCCGCGGCGCTCGCCTCGCGGATGTCGCTGTCGCGTTCAGAGCGTCGCGTACTCATCGCGGCCGCCAGCGCGGGGACGATACGGACAGGGCTACGGCTCTCGAATGCGACCGAGCGCGACCGCGTAGCAAAGACCCTCATTCTCTCGGGCCTGTGGTCGAGCGAGGACGACTGCTTCTCGCGGCTCCAGCCGGCCGAGATGCCGATCGAGAGCCGGGTTCTCGTGGTCGCCCATGCCTGGGCGGAGCTCACGGCCAAGGGAAGCGACGAGCTCGAGCATCGCCGCGCCCTGCTCACGCTCCACAATAATCCGCGCCGCTTCGATCGGCGGATCGTGGCCGTCGGCCGCGACCTCGTGCCCGAGTCCCAGCCGGACGTTCGGGTGCCCTACGTCCGCGAGCTGCCGCGGCGACTCGCGCAGTTCAAGCTCGTAGCGTAGGTCTCCCTACGCGATCCGCGCTCCCGGCTCCACGTCCTCGTCGGGCCTGAGCAACACGACTCTGTTCGCTCCGTCGAGCGCTCCGAGAACAAGGACCTCTGACGAGAAGGGACCGATCTGGCGGGGTGGGAAATTGACCACGGCCGCGACGAGACGACCTTCAAGCTCCTCGCGGGAGTAATTGGTGATCTGCGCCGATGAGCGCTTGATGCCGACCTCGGGTCCGAAGTCGATCGTCAGCTTCCATGCGGGCACGCGCGCCTCGGGGAAGTCGTCGACGGCGACGACACGTCCCACGCGGAGATCGACCGCGCGGAAGTGATCGATATCGATTCGTTCAGTGGTCAGGGGACCGAGCCCGGAGGCGGGCTAACCGGCCGGCGTGCCGACGGGAGAGGGGTCGGGAGTGCCCGTGCCCGACGGCGAGCAGGTCGGGGCCGACCCGGCGGTGGTCGTGCCGCCGGTGCCCGGCGCGCCGGTGCCCGTCGTACCCGTGCCCGGCGCGCCGGTGCCCGTCGTACCCGTGCCGGTCGTGCCGGTCGTGCCAGTGCCGGTCGTGCCAGTGCCGGTCGTCGTCGTTCCGGAGCCCCCCGTCGTGCCGCTTCCCGCCGTCGAGCCCGCGCCCGTCGTGGCCCCTGCCGTGCACGAGCCGGTGGTGGGGGTGGCGACCGGCGTGGTGGAGGTCTCGCTCGGCGCGGTGATGACCTCGGCGCCTGAGGACGCCGAACCGGTCCCGCTGACCCCCGGGGAGGTCAGCCTCGTCGACACCGTCGTCGTCTCGGTGCGGCCCTGCGCAGAAGTCGGGATGAGCGGCGTGGTCGCCGGATTGGGTTTCGCCGGGACGGTGGCGGTGGTGCTCTTGGCTGCCCGCTTGCTCGCGGCCCTGTGTGCGTCCGACCCCCGCGTCAGGTGGTGCGTCGAGGCGGCCCCAACCTGGGCAGGGCTCGCGCTCTCCGGCTCGGTGACGATCGCCGCCGCGAGGGGAGTGCCCTCGAGACGCTGTGGATGGTGGCTCGTCGTGCCGACCTCTACGGCGCCCGCGGTGACGATCGCCGCGGCCGCGAGGCCGGCGGCTGCCTTGGTGGCCACCGCGCCGACTCCGGCGGAGATGAGCCCGGTCGCCGTCGACCCGGCGGCGACCGTCGACCCGGCCGCTGCGGTTGACCCGGCCACGGCCGCCGTCCCTCCGGCCGCGGCCGTCGACCCCGCCGCTGCGGTCGATCCGGCCGCGTGCGAGCCGGCGCTCGCCCCGGCGCCGTGCGTCAGATGCGAGAGGACGAGCTTGCGCAGGACGACGAACGGCCCGACGGGGAGAAGCGCGGCGAGCGCCCGATTGGTCTCCTTGAGCTGGCCGCGGAAGGTCGAGCAGCGCTCGCAGGTGCGCAGATGCCGGCGCACCGGTGGGGTGGTGCGGCGGCGCAGGCCCTCGGCCACCTCGCCGAGCTCCAGGCGAACCTCGGGGCAGGTGAGCTGGCGCGCCTCGGCGGCCTCGGCCAACGATACGCGCGCGCGTACGAGGAGCGACTTCACTCCCGGGATCGTCGTCTCCATCGCCTCGGCGATCTGCTCGTAGGACAGGGCCTCCATCTCTCGCAGGAGCAGGGCCGTCCGCTGGGTCTCGGGGAGATCCCGGATGTCCCCGACGAGCAGGCGGAACTCCTCGCGCTTGTGGACCTGGTCAGCCGTCGTCTCGCCGTGGTCCGATAGGTGGACGTCCATCGAATCGACGCCGATGGCGGAGGCGCGGCGCAGGTGATTGAGGCTGCGGTTGCGGGCGATCCGGTAGAGCCAGGGCCGCACGTTGATCGGCCGCTCATCGGCGAGAATCGCGTTGAAGGCGGCGGCGAACACGTCCTGGAGGACATCCTCGGCATCCTCGTTGGACACGAGCATGTGCCGGCAGAACGCGAGCAGGCGCGTCTGATAGCGACCTACGAGATGCTCGAACGCGGCATGGTTGCCGCGCCGCATCATCGCGACGAGTCGCTCGTCGGACTGCAGACGCAGAAGCGGAGAGCGCCCGTGCATCCCGCCGACTCCGGAGTATTTGAGTGCAGAGACTTCCACGGGGTTTCGCAGATCCCTCGGTGCTAGGACACCGTAGCAGTGGATTAGTTGCGGTCTTTGTTGCGCATTGTGCGTGCGCGCGGTGTGGGGCGGCTGGGGGCTTTCGCCCTCGACCAGGCTGGCCTGGGTGGTGGGCTCTAGCGGAGTGCCGGGCTCTTCAGCAATTGGTCGGGGGCGAACGCCCCCACCCGCCCCCCCGCCCGAGCCCTCAGCGCTCGGGCCGTCCGGTGCTGCGCGCTCTCCCGCGCCGGCGCCTGCTCGCTTCAGCGATTAGGGCTCGGGCGGGCGGGTGCTCGCCGGACGCCCGTTCGCCCCGTAGCATCTGCTTCGCGCCCGGGTAGACAAACTGGCAAAGTCGGCGCTCTTAAAAAGCGCTGCTCGAAAGAGCCCTGCGGGTTCGAGTCCCGCCCCGGGTATGGATCGCCGAGCGCGCCACCCGCTCAAGGAGCGATTCGGCTCGAGCAGGGCGGGCCAAACCAGGCACAGAGGCAGGATCCAGCACCGACGGACCGAAAACCGGATGGAAACGGTTTTCCACCCCCGGTTCCAAATTGACACTTCGACTAACGCCTTGGTAGGTTCGAGTAACGATACTGCCAAGGGGTGCGTCGCTCAGCCCTAGGCGGGAGGAGAGAACGGGCAGCAATCTCTGGTGCGGAATGCAAGTGTGATCGGTCGCGTCGTGGCGGTCGCGGCAGTCGCGATCGTGATCGTCGCCGTGGTCGTGATCGTCCTCGGCGGCGGCCCGACCTATCAGGTTCACGCGGTCTTCCAGAACGCGAGCCAGATCGTCAGCGGCGACGACGTGCAGGTGGCGGGCAACGCGATCGGGACGGTCTCGAACATCTCCCTGACCCCGTCCGGGGAGGCGGACCTCACCCTCAGCATCACCAATCCGAGGTATGAGCCCCTCTTCAAGGGCACGCTGGCGACCATTCGCGCCGTCTCGCTGACCGGGATCGCCAACCGCTACGTCGACCTACGACTGCCCGGGGCGGGAGCGCCGAAGATCCCCAACGGGGGGAGCATCCCGACCCAGGACACGACGAGCGCGGTCGACTTCGACGAGCTCTTCGACACCCTCAATGCTCCGACGCGCAAGGCGCTTCAGAACCTGATCCAGGGTTCGGCCGCCGAGTACCAGGGGGAGGGCAAGCTCGCGAACACCGCCTGGCAGTACCTGAACCCGGCGATCGCCTCCTCGAGCATGCTCTTCGCCGAGCTCAACAAGAACACGACCCAGTTCACGAACTTCATCGTCCAGACGGCGAACCTCGTGACCGACATCTCGTCGCGGAGCTCGGACCTGTCGGGCCTGGTGTCGCATCTCTCCACGACGACTCAGGCGCTGGCCGGCCAGCGCGTCGCCCTCGGCGAGTCGATCCAGCGGCTCCCCGGCTTCCTCGCCCTGGCGGACACCACATTCGTCGACCTGCGCAGCGCGCTCGACGACCTGACGCCGCTGGTCAACGACGCCAAGCCGGTCGCGCCCAAGCTCGAGCAGCTGCTGGTGCAGCTCCGGCCGCTGGCCCGGGACGCCGTGCCGACGGTGCGGGACCTGTCGAGGATCGTCAGCCGGCCGGGGGCGAACAACGACCTCACCGACCTCGTCAAGCTCGCGGTCCCGCTCGCCGCGAGCACGGTCAAGAACGTCAACGTCGACGGCCAGAGCCGCCCGGGCGCGTTCCCCGAGTCGACGACGGCGCTCAACGAGACGACCCCCGAGCTCGCGGTCGCGCGTCCCTACGCGGTCGATCTCACGGGCTGGTTCGAGGGCTACAGCCACCCCGGAGGGACGGATGCTGACGGCACCTACAACCGGGTCGAGATCGATGTCAACGCCTTCTCGGACCAGACGGGCACGCTCACCCTGCTCGACCCCGTGCTCCAGGCGCTGAGCGCGTCGGGCGCACTCGTCTCCGGCCAAGGGGACCGGTGCCCGGGCTCGATGGAGCGCGGCGGGATCTACTACCCCGAGTCCGGTTTCCCGTGCACTCCGAGCGAGGTGCCGACGGGCCCATGAGGCGGATCCTCCTCAGCGCCGTCGCCGTGCTCGCCGCGCTCGCCGTCGTGGTCGTCCTCGTCGGCGCCTTCAAGGGCGGCGGGAGCGGCGGCGATCCCAACTACACGATCGAGCTCAACAACGCCTTCGGCCTGATCAACGGCGAGCAGTTCGAGATCGCGGGAGTTCCCGCCGGCTCGATCAGCTCGATCAGCCTCGATCGGAAGACCCTCAACGCGCTGGTCAAGGTCTCGGTGAACTCGGGCAGGTACGGCCGCTTCCACACCGACGCGACCTGCCAGTCGCGACCCCAGTCGCTGATCGGCGAGTACTTCATCGACTGTAATCCGGGGACCAAGGGCAGCCCGGTGCTCCGCAACGGGGGGCTCATACCCGTCTCGCACACGTTCTCCACCATCCCCGCCGACCTGCTCCAGGACGTCATGCGCATGCCCTACCGCGAGCGGCTGACCCTGATCATCAATGAGCTCGGCGCCGGCGTCGCGGGCAACCCGGCCAACCTCCAGTCGGCGATCGAGCGTGCCGTGCCCGCGCTGACGCAGACCGACAACCTGCTCTCGGTGCTCGCTCAGGACAGCCACACGATCGAGGATCTGACGGCGACGGCGGACTCGGTGATCACGGCGCTGGCGAACAACGGCCGCAACGTCCAGCGCTTCGTCGTGGCGGCGAACAACACCGCCGTGGACTCGGCGACGCAGCGCACCAACCTCAAGGCGACCTTCCAGAATCTCCCCGGCTTCCTCACAGAGCTGCGTCCCGCGCTCGCCGACCTCGGCTCGGCGGCCGACGCCAATTACCCGGTACTCAGCAATCTCAACGCGAGCTCGGGTGAGATCGACCGGCTGTTCAAAGACCTGGTGCCCTTCTCGCACGCGGCGAAGCCGGCGATCAAGTCACTCGGCCAGGCTTCGGCCACCGGTCATCAGGCGGTCGTCGCCGCCGGCCCGACCGTCGCCGCGCTGAACCAGTTCTCCAAGCCCACGCCCGAGCTGGCGCAGAACCTGTCGGTCGTCCTCCACGACCTGAACACCCCGAGCAGGGCGGTGGAAGCCAACCCCGCGAGCCCCGGCGGTAAGGGCTACTCGGGCATCCAGGCGCTGCTCCAGTACGCCTTCGAGCAGACCAACGCGATCGACTACTTCGGCCAGTTCGGCCACATCCTCGCCGTCGACGCCTTCGTCAACGACTGCTCGGGGTATCAGACGCCGTCGACCCTCAAATCCAATCTCGGCACCTACGGCTCGAGCTTCCGCTCGTGCTACTCCTGGCTCGGCCCCAACCAGCCGGGCATCAACGAGCGCGATCCCACCGATCCGACGGCGACGATCCCCGACCCCGGGGGCTCGCCCCCCGGCGAGCCTGGCCCGACGGGAGCGATCACCACCGCGCTGGCCAGCGCCACGCCGCAGGCGAAGAAGCCCGCGGCGAAGGCGGGGACGACGAGCCAGGCCCCGAGCAGCACCGCGCCCACCACGACCACGGTCCCGCAGAGCGGCGCCAGCACCCCCGCTCCGACCACCGGCGCCGGCTCAGGGAGCACGGCCCAGCCGCCGAGCGCGAGCGGCACCCCGGCGATCAACCTCGGCGCGCTCGGCCAGCTCGTGGGCGGTCTGCTCGGCGGCGGTAAGTCCGGGAGCAGCTCGGGCGGCGGCCTGGGCTCCCTGCTCGGCGGCGACTCGAGCGGCGGCTCGGGCGGCGTCCTGGGCAACAGCGCCTCGAGCAAGTCCTCGCGCAACAGCGCCTCGAGCAAGTCCTCGGGCGCCAGCGCCTCGAGCAAGTCCTCGGGCGCCACGGCGACGACGACGCCGCAGCAGGCGCAGCAACTCCTCAACTACCTCCTCGCGCCGTGAGACGCCGACCGGAGAATCCGTTCTCGAATCCCACGCTCGTGGGCGCGATGACCGTGCTCGCGATCGTCCTCGCCGTCTTCCTCGCCTACAGCGCCAACGAGGGGCTGCCCTTCCTGCCCACGCGCGAGCTCAAGGTCGACGTGGCGAGCGGGGCCGATCTCGTCGTCGGGGCCGACGTCGACGAAGGCGGCACGCGCATCGGCGAGCTCACCGACATGCAGCCGGTCGAGCTCCGCTCCAGCGGCCAGGTGGTCGCCCAGCTCACGCTGACCCTGAGCAAGTCCGACGGCTACATCCCCAAGGACTCGAAGATCACCATCGGTGAGCGCTCGCTCCTGGGCGAGAAGTACGTCGAGCTCTCGAAGGGAACCTCGAAGGAGGTCTTCCAGGACGGGGCCACGCTGCCCGCCTCACAGACATCGGTCCCGGTGGGGATCGACGACATCTTCAACACCTTCACCCCGCGCACCCGAACGGCGATCCAGGGGAACCTCGTAGGGATCGGCAATACCCTCGCCGGTCGCGGCGAGGCCCTGAGCGAGACGCTCCAGAACCTCCCCCCGCTCCTCGGCTACCTCGCACCCGTCGCGGCGAACCTGGCCAACCCGCAGACCGAGCTCACGCGGTTCTTCGACACCGTCGACACCTTCACCGACATCGTCGCGCCGCTCTCACAGGTCAACGCGCAGCTCTTCACCGACATGGCGACGACGTTCGGAGCGATCTCGCGCAGCCCGTCGAACCTCGAGACGACGATCGCCGAGTCCCCCTCGACCCTGTCGGTGTCGACCCAGTCGCTGCGCGTTCAGCAGCCGTTCCTCGTCGACCTGGCGAAGCTCGGGAACGAGCTCACGCCGGCCACGGCCGAGCTCCGCGCGGCGCTGCCGGACATCAACCCGGCACTCGAGGTCGGCGCCCATACGCTCGCGCGGACTCCAGTGCTCAACCGGGGCCTCCAGCACGTGATGGTGTCGCTGAAGAACCTCGCGCTCGCGCCGGGGACGAACATCGCCCTGAACGGGCTCACCTCGACCGTCGACATCCTCAACCCGATGATCCGCTATCTCGGGCCCTACGTGACGGTGTGCAACGACTTCAATTACTTCTGGACCTTCCTGGCCGATGACGTGTCCGAGGAGACGTCATTCGGGACGGCGCAGCGCGTCCTCTTCAAGCTCGCCAACGTGCTGCAGCCCAACAACGTGGGGGTCGAGGGTGCGGTTGCTCCGGTCGACGGCGGCGGCACCGACGACCTGGGCCTGCTCGGAGGCAACGAGTACCTCCACGACCAGGGGTACGGCGCGGCGGTCGATAACCAGGGCAACGCCGACTGCGAGGCCGGGCAGCGGGGCTATCCGCAGAAGCTCAACTACTTCGATACCCAGAATCGTGACCTCGTGGTCGACCCCCACACCCCCGGCGACCAGGGTCCGACCTACGCCGGGTCCGCGCACGTTCCCGCCGGGGAGACGTTCAGCCGTAACCCGCAGACCGGCCCGCAGCTCGACCCGATCCCGAACAACCCATGATCGGCCGGCGGCGAACAGGACGCAAGCAGCCGATGAGCCGGTTCAAGGTCGGCGTGATCGGCATCGTCCTCATCGCGGCCTTCATCTACGGCGGCTTCACCAAGTTCGCCAACCCGTTCGCCGGCCATTTCACGGTGTACGCCGACTTCCCGAGCGCCAACGAGATCAAGCCGGGCTCCTACGTGCGCATCGCCGGTATCGACGTCGGCACGGTGACGAGCATCGCCCCCGCTCCCGGCCATCCCCAGGAAGCCAGGGTGGGGATGCAGATCAGTAACCAAGGGCTGCCGATCCACGAGGACGCGACGGTGAAGATCAGGCCGCGGACCTTCCTCGAGGGCAACTTCTTCGTCGACCTCATGCCCGGTACCCCGCAGTCGCCGGTCGCGCCCAACGGCTACACGTTCCCGGCGACCCATGCCGCGGTGCCGGTGCAGCTCGACCAGGTCCTCACCTCGCTCCAGGCGAACACGCGGCATAACCTGCAGATCCTCCTCAGCGTCTACGGAGGCGCCGTCAAGCAGGCCGGCCCGGCCTATAACGCCTCGATCCCCTACTGGACGCCGGCCTACAAATACACCGGCGAGGTCACCCACGATCTCCTCGGTACGCAACCCAACGACCTCGGGAACCTCGTGGCCAACGGGGCCACGGTCGCGGGGGCGCTCGACGAGCACCCCGAGAACCTCGAGAACCTGATCACCGACTTCAACACGACGGCGGACGCCTTCGCGCGCGTGAATACGAGCCTGGCGGCCGCCGTCCACGAGCTGCCGCAGACGCTCGCGGCGGCGAAGCCGGCCCTGACCGACCTGAACAATTCGCTCCCGCCGCTCGAGCGCCTCGCCTCGGCGCTCATCCCCGGCGTCAAGAGCGCCGGTCCGACGATCGACGTCAGCCTCCCTTTCATCCACCAGCTGCGGCTGCTCGTCCAGCCGTCCGAGCTTCGCGGCCTGACCTCCGATCTCGCGGTCACGGTGCCCGCTCTCGCGCATCTGACCCAAGAGGCGATCCCGCTGATGTACCAGGTCCGCGCGGCGTCGAGCTGTGTGGCCAACGTCATCTACCCGTGGTCGCAGCTCACGGTGCCCGACAATAACTTCACCCCCGCCAACGGCTTCCCGTCGCGCCAGGTCTACGAGGAGGCGCTCGACTTCCTTCCCGGTCTCGCGGGGGAGTCCCGGGACTTCGACGCCAACGGCTCGTTCATCAGGGTCCTCGGAGGCAGTGGGTCATTGACCTACTCGCTGCAGCCGGGCCTGCTCGGGCAGGCGCTGTCGGCGATCAACGGCGTCCAGCCCCAGCCGCCGCCCAACGACACCCGCCCACCCCTGCATCCGAACACGCCGTGCGAGACCCAGACCGTGCCCGACCTCTACTCGCCCTCCGGCCTGCCCCCGAACCAGATCAAGACCAACCTCGCGTCCCCGGGGGCGGCGACGCGGTTCCAGGCCTCCGAGCAGGACCTCATCGCCGAGATCTCGGGCATGGTCAAGGGGCAGGGCCTCTCGAACGTCGTTTCGAAGCTGACCCCGACGATCTCGCAACTCGTGAGCGGTAAGCCATGATCCGCGCGATCAGAAAGCATGCTGTGGACTTCGCGGCGATCCTCGTGCTCCTCGTGCTCTCCGTCGTCGTGGCCGTGTTCATCCTCAGTAACGAGCGCTTCCACTTCCCCTTCTTCGAGGCCTCGCCCTACGTCCTCAACGCCGAGTTCCAGACCCTCCAGGCCGTGACCCCGGGCCAGGGGCAGACCGTGCGCATCTCGGGCGTGCAGGTCGGGATGATCGGCTCGGTGACGCTGCGTAACGGGCTCGCGGTGGTGCAGATGGACATGGACAAGAACTACGAGCACCTCGTGCACCAGAACGCGACCCTGCTCTTGCGCCCGAAGACGGGCCTCGACGACATGTTCATCGAGCTCGACCCGGGCTCGGCGCCGAGCCCGGTGGCCCGGCCCGGCTACACCTTCCCGGTCTCCAACTCGCTCCCCGACATCAACGTCGACGAGATCTTCTCGGCGCTGGACTCGGACACGCGCGACTACCTGGACCTCCTCGTCAACGGCGCGGGACAGGGTTTGAAGGGGCGCGAGAGCGACCTCGCCCAGATCCTCGAGCGCTTCGAGCCCACCCACCAGGACCTGGCGCGGGTGAACCGGGCCATCGCCACGCGAGGGGCCGATTTGCGCCAGCTCGTCGACTCGCTGCGGCGACTCGACGGCGATCTCGCAGCCCAGCGCCCGCAGCTCGTCTCGCTCGTCGATGCCGGCTCGGAGGTCTTCCATGCACTCGCTCAGGAAAACGGGAACATCAGCACCGCGGTTCGCCTGCTCCCGGGGACGCTCGATCAGGCGACGGCGACGCTCGCCAAGGTCCAGCGCCTCGCGGGCGTGCTCGGGCCCGCGGCAACCAATCTCCTGCCCGCGGCTCGAGAGCTGCCCGCGGCTAATGCGGCGCTGGCGGCGCTGGCCAAGCCGAGCGCGGCGATCGTCCAGAACCAGATCCGCCCGTTCGTCGTCGCCGCGCGGCCGCTGGTGCGGAACCTGCGCCCCGCGGCCGTCAACCTGGCGAGCGCCACTCCCAACCTGAGCAAGGTGTTCACCGTGGTCAACAACCTGGTGAACATGCTCGGCTACAACCCGGGCAACACCGAGCACGGCTATCTCTTCTGGCTCGCCTGGCTCTTCCACGACGGGCGCACCCTGTTCTCCACCCAGGACGCGAACGGCGACTACCGGCCCATCTTCCTCCAGGCGAACTGCGCGACCCTGGCCTCGATCGCCAACGGCTTCCCGGGCGCCGAGGCGCTGTATGACCTGACGCCGATCCTCTCCGACCTCGGCCTGTGTCCGGCGCAGGCGGCGGCGATCGCCCACGACGCGACGCTCAAGGCGCACGTGGCCAAGATCGGCGGGACGAGCGCGCCGAGCCTGCCGGCGCTTCCGGCCCCCCTGTCGCAGTCCTCCCTCCTCACCGCGGCGAAGTGATCGGCTGATGGAAAAGGGCGCTCCCTCATTCGCCAAGATCGCCACGATGGTCCTCTTCGCGCTGTCGTGCTTCGGCCTGCTCCTCTTCCTGTGGCTCTCCTTCGGCGGCGGGATCCCCTTCGCCCCGCAGGGCTACCGCATCGAAGCCTCGTTCCCTTACGCCCAGGAGCTCGCCGCGCAGGCCGACGTGAGGATCGCCGGGGTGTCCGTGGGCAAGGTGATATCGGTGGGGCTCGATCCCCAGGGCAACCGGACCGTCGCGACGATCCAGCTCGATAACCAGTACGCCCCGCTGCATGCAGACGCGACGGCGCTCCTGCGCGAGAAGACGGTCATCGGCGAGACCTACGTCCAGATCAATCCCGGGCCCGCCTCGGCGCGCCCGATCAAGGACGGCGGCATGCTCCCGAGGGCGAGCGTCGTCCCCGCCGTCCAGCTCGACCAGATCTTCGACGCCTTCGACCCGACGACGCGACGCGCCTTCCAGGTCTGGCAGCAGTCCCTCGCCCAGGCGCTGTCGGGCAACGGGGAGAACCTGAACTCGGTGCTCGGCAACCTGCCCACCTTCGCCGCGGACGGCGCCGATCTCCTGCAGACGCTGGATATCGAGCACGACGCGGTACGCCGGCTGTTCCGGAACACGGGGACCGTGTTCGCCGCCCTGACCCAGAACCAGACGGCGCTGCGCGACCTGATCATCAGCGCCCAGCAGACCTTCGAGACCACGGCCGCGAACGACAACGCGCTGGCCACGACCTTCGCTGTGCTCCCGACCTTCCTCCACGAGACCAAGCTCACCATGGCCCGTCTGCAGACCTTCGCCACCAATACCGATCCGCTGCTCAAAGAGCTGATGCCGGTGGCCACGAACCTCGCTCCCACCCTGCGCTCGGTGCGCATCCTCGCGCCCAACCTGCGCTCGCTCTTCGTCCACCTCAATCCGCTTATCACCGCCTCGAAGACGGGGCTGCCGGCGCTGGCGCAGGTGCTCGACGGCGCCACGCCCCTGCTCGGCAGCGTGGGGCCGTTCCTCGAGCAGCTCAACCCGATCCTCAACTGGCTCTCGCTGCACCAGCAGCTGATCTCGGACTTCTTCAGCATCGGCGGCGGCGCCCTGGCGGCGAAGACGCCGTCGTACTCCGGCGGCACCGGCCATTACCTGCCGCAGTTCGGTCTGCTCGGCCCTCAGTCGCTGGCCATCTATCCCACGCGGCTCTTCACCAACCGGGGAAACACGTATCCGCCGCCGCTCGCGGGCCAGGGTCCAGGGCTCTCGGCCCACGGCATCCTGCCGTCCTGGGACTGCAACAACACCGGCGCGCCGGGCGACGGCTCAGTGGCCCCCGGCGGGGGCAATACGCCGTGCTGGGTGGCCACGCCCCTCGGTAACCTGATCGGCGAGCCGACCAAGTCCGCCCAGATCGGGCCGGCGACCTACCCGTCTAAGTAGCGCCTGGATCGCACGGCGAATCGAGCGCGTCCCGCCCTCGTTCGCTGAGCCGCCACATCTCCTCGCCCGATGCCGGGTCGGTCCCTGCCGGCTCGAGCAACCCCTGCTTGATCGCGCGCGACCATGCGGACACCACGTTCTCGAGCTCGGTGTCGAGCTCCCACGCGGTCAGCTCCAGGCTCGCCCCGCCGGACTCGTGGAACTGCGCCGCGACCTCGAGCACCTCCTGCATCGATGCCGCGTCGGGCGTCTCGGCGATCCGGCGGGAGGCGCGGTTCGGGACGTGGCGAGGCTCGCTCGCGAGGCCGTGTCGCTCTGAGCGGGCGAGCTCGCGGCGCAGCTCCTGAAGGAACGCCGCCTGGGTCAGGCAGCGGGTGAGCCCGTCGAGCCGGCCGCCGGAGAGAAGGCCGTCGAGCGCGTCGCGATCCTGCAGGCACAGCGCGGCCAGCCGGGCGTAGGACTCGGCGAGCCACAAGGCCGTGGTCACGTCGTGGGGTGGACCACCCGAGAAGGCGGCGCACAGCACTCCCGCGGGGCCGATCAGCGGTTCTACCGGCGCGGCGAGGACGTGCGTGATCCGGGCCCCCGATCTCGGTACTCCGAGGCCGGCGGCGTCTGAGTCGACTGGTTCGACGGCCGCGCGCTCGAACTGGAGCGCGCGGCCGACGAATCCGCCTGCCGGCAGGGAGTCCGGCAGACCGTCCCGGCTCGGCACCGCGCCCCAGGTGGCGAGCGCTGCGACGCTCTCCAAGGCTTCGCCGGGCACGGCAAGCAGCGTTATCTCGGCGCCGAGCGCGCGCGCGAGATCATGCGCGATTAGACCGAGCCCGGCGCTGACATCGAGATCGAGGGCGTCCATGTCCGCGTCGACCCGCTCCGGCCGACGATCCTCGCTCCAAGCTCCGTGCTTTGCCTTCATGTGTCCGGCTCCTTGCCTCCACGCCAGCGGTCTAACACGATCTTGATCGTGTTAGACCTACTTTCGCGTGTACGCGGGAGCCGCCGAGGCGGATCAGATCAATGTCAGGCGGCTGCTGCTGCTGCGGCCTGCGCCGCATGGCCGCCCTGGGCGAGGCCATCAAGCACGCTCGCGGCGATGACCTGATCGCCGGTGACCTCGAGCCCCTCGCGGTTCCCGTCGGGGGCGAAGGCGCGGACCCACGCCTCCTCGGTGCCCTTGACGTGGGAGGCCGCGGCGTCGTCGCCGTGCTCGGCGAGGGTCGCTGCCCCGCGCGCGAGGGTGACGAGATAGGAGACGCTACCGCCGTCCTTGCTCGTGTCGGTCACGGCGAGCTCTACCGACCCGGCAAGCTTGTGGGGAGGATGCATGAGTCCCGGAGCGAGGCGGATGATCGCGCCGATGTCGATCAGCTCGTTCTCACGCGGCGAGCTCCAGGACCACTCGTAGCCCCAGCGGGCGAGCTCGCCGAGCACGGGCAGCAGCTCACGCGCGCGTTCGGTCAGCTCGTAGTCGACTCGGGGCGGGACCTCACGGAAGCGCTGGCGGGTGAGCATGCCATCGGCGACCATCCGATTCAGCCGCGAGCGCAGCTGCTCGGTGGAGATTCCCGGCAGGACGCGCTGGAGCTCGACGAACCGCCGCGGGCCGGCGGCGAGGTCACGGACGATGAGGAGCGTCCATTTGTCGCCCACGAGGTCCAGCGCACGCGCGTCGGGCGACCATTGGTTGTACGGGTGACGTTTGGGGGGTGGTATTTGTGGCACAAGGCTCCCTCCGGTGGACGGTCCTTCGAACCTTCTTCCAGATTAACGTACCCACTAGGCCCGAAGTTGGACCCACAGTAACCCTTTTTTTGACGTACTTTTCATGTTTATCCGCGCGGAGGGCTAATGAAACGCGCGATCCGCGCCGAAATATGGGCATGGCTGAAGTCACGGTTCTTGCCGAGCGCCGAGAAATGCGCCGGCTCAGGGATTCCGCGTCCCCGCGGCCCGCGGGCGCCGGAACGGGTGCTCCGGCCAGCTTCTACTTCGATCCGTGCTGCCCGTTCTCTTACCTCGCCGCCGAACGCGTCGAGCGTATGTTCTCGGCCGTGGAGTGGGTTCCCGTTCCCGCCGCGGCACTGCAGAGCGATGAGCCGTGGTCGGACCCACGGGTCGCTCGCCTGCTCCGGGTGCTCGCGGAGCGGCGCGCCGCCGAGCTCAGGCTCCCGCTCGTGTGGCCCGAACGCTTCCCGCCGACCGGGATGGCAGCGCTTCGCGTCGCCGTCTACGCCGTGCAGGCGGGCGTGGGCCCGGCCTTCGCGCTCGCGGCCTGCCGGCTCGCCTTCTGCGGTGGTTTCGACCTCGAGGATCCGGTCAACCTGGCCGAGGCGGCCGCGGCGGCCGGGATCGAGCTCGTTGCCTGCCTGGCGGCGCTGCAAGACGCGGCCTACGATGAACCGCTCGAGGCCAATGCTCGTGGCCTGGGCGCGCTCGGCGTCACCCAGCTTCCCGCGCTCCGAGTCGGCCATCGCTGGTTCGCCGGGGAGGGAAGCCTCGCCGAGGCGTCCACTTGGGCGCGCGCGCCGATGGCGGCGACCCGTCCAGGCTGATCTCCGCGCTGCACCGAAGCGTTCAGTCA
>DATCEM010000287.1:0-9823 GCA_036510175.1 Solirubrobacteraceae bacterium
GGGCGGTGCCCACCCGCCGCTCTCGAAGCTCGGCGGGACGCGCTGGGACACGATCAAGACGCGCGCGCGCCGGGCGGCCCAGGAGCTCGCGGGCGAGCTCCTGAACCTCTACGCCGAGCGCAAGCGGCGCGAGGGGCACGCGTTCGCGCCCGACAGCGACTGGCAGCGCGACTTCGAGGCGGCCTTCCCCTTCACCGAGACCCCGGACCAGCGCGACGCGATCGAGTTCGTCAAGGCCGACATGGAGGCGCCCCGGCCGATGGACCGGCTGATCTGCGGCGACGTGGGCTACGGCAAGACCGAGGTCGCCCTGCGCGCCGCCTTCAAGTCGGCCCAGGACGGCAAGCAGGTGATGCTCCTCGTCCCCACCACCATCCTCGCCCAGCAGCACTTCGGCACCTTCACCGAGCGCCTGAAGGACTTTCCCATCACCATCGCCCACGTCTCGCGCTTCCGCCCCGCGGCCGAGCAGAAGGCGACGATCGCCGAGTTCGCTCAGGGGAAGGTCGACATCCTCATCGGCACGCACCGTCTCCTGTCCCGGGACGTGCGGGCCAAGGACCTCGGCCTGCTCATCGTCGACGAGGAGCAGCGCTTCGGGGTCAAGCAGAAGGAGCTCCTGCGCCAGCTCAAGCTCAAGGTCGACGTCATCGCCATGAGCGCGACCCCGATTCCGCGGACGCTGCAGATGTCGCTCGCCGGGGTGCGCGACATCAGCGTGATCGAGACTCCGCCCGAGGGCCGGCGCCCGGTCAAGACCTACGTCGGCGAATACGACGAGCAGCTCGTCAAGCAGGCGCTCGAGCGCGAGCACGCGCGCGGCGGGCAGGCCTTCTTCCTCCACAACCGGGTCGAGTCGATCGACGAGACGGCCGAGCGGCTGCGCGCGCTATGCCCGAAGATGCGCTTCGAGGTCGCGCACGGGCAGATGGACGAGCGCACGCTCGAGCAGCGGATGCTCCGCTTCCTGCGCGGCGATGTGGACGTGCTCGTGTGCACGAGCATCATTGAGTCGGGAATCGATATCCCGCAGGCGAACACCCTGATCGTCGAGCGTGCCGATGCCTTCGGCCTGGCCCAGATGTACCAGATCCGCGGCCGGGTGGGACGGAGCCGCGAGCGCGCGTACGCGTATCTCTTGTACCCGAGCGCGGCGGCGCTGACCGTGGAGGGGGCGCAGCGGCTCTCGGCGCTCTCGGACTACACCGAGCTCGGCGCCGGCTTTAAGATCGCCATGCGCGACCTCGAGCTCCGCGGCGCCGGCAACCTGCTGGGCGACGAGCAGTCCGGGCACGTCGCCGCGCTCGGGTTCGAGCTCTACATGCAGATGCTCGACGAGGCGGTGGCGGGACTCGAGGAGGGCGATTCCTCGGAGGACTGGGAGCCTGTGCGCCTCGACGTCAACGTCGATGCCTACGTGCCCGCCGACTACATCCCCTACGAGCAGGCGAAGGTCGACGTCCACCGGCGGATCGCCGCGGCGCGGGAGGTTGCCGATCTGGGCCTCCTGCGCGAGGAGCTCGAGGACCGCTTCGGCGAGCTTCCCGAGCCGCTGCGCAACCTCATCCTCCTCCAGCAGGCGCGGATCAAGCTCGGTCAGGCGGGCGCGCGGGCGGTCACCTTCCGGGGCGATCGGCTCGCCGTGACCCCGATCGAGCTCGACTCGGTGCGGGCGAAGAAGCTCCGGGCGCAGATCCCCGAGGCGCTCTACGAGTCGGGCAAGTCGCAGCTCTCGGTGCGCATCCCCCAGGATCCGGCGGCGCGCTTCCCCGCGGTGGTGCGGGCGGCCGACGTCCTGCTCGCGGTGACCACCGAAGCGGCCGCCTAGCCTCTGCGCCGCCAGATCAGCCGGTAGAGGCTGTGCTCGAATCCGGCGGGAACGGGCCGTGGGCCCCAGTAGTAGCGATAGACGGCGCGGCCCAGGGGGCCCAGGTCGCTCTGCCGCGCGAGTTCTCGGTGGCGTCGGTACAGATCCGCGTGCTTGGTGCGTAGCTCCCGATACAGACGGTGGTAGTTACGCCGGGCCGCCGAGGCCATGGTGGCGCCGTGGCGGCGATAGAGGATCGTCACCTCGGGCACCTTGACGCCATGCCAGCCGTTGGCTACGGCGTGGAGCCAGAACTCCCAGTCCTCGTAACCGTCGACGGCCGACCCGCCGAGGTGAGGGTCGTAGCCGCCGACGTCCTCGAAGAGCTCGCGGCGGGTGAGGGCGGTGGCGCCGATCGTGTGCCGGTAGAGCAGCCGGTACGGATCCCAGCCGGGCAGCGTCAGGTTGCCCCGCCACTCGCCGATGAACTGGGTGACGCCGTAGGCGAACCCGGTCGAAGGATCGCGCTCGAGACCGCGCTTGAACGCCGCGATGGCGCCGGGCGTCAGCATGTCGTCGGCGTCGAGCGCCACCAGCAGCGGCGTCTGCGCCGCGCCGAAGCCGGCGTTTCGCGCGACCGAGAGCCCGGCGTTGGCCTGGCGGAGCAGCTCGACGTCGCCGGTGAGGGCGTCCAGTCGCGCGCGGGTCTCGGGGTCGCTCGAGCCGTCGTCGACGACGAGGATCCGCGGCGCTCCGCCCTCCTGCGCGCGGAGGCTGGCCAGCGCCTCGGGGAGGAAGCGGCCGTAGTTGAAGCAGGGGATGACGACGGTCACGTCGTCGTGGTCCGAGCGCGAGGACACGCTCACGTCCTGCGCGCGAAGGCCTCGCGCACCACGTGCGTGCCGTCGCGCCGGGTCACGTGGACTGCATGGCGGGCTCTGGCGCGGGCGAGCGCGGCAGGACGGCCGCCGTGGCCGTAGAGCTTGTCGAGGTAGTCGGGGGCGAAGGCGATCCGCAGGTTCTGCTGGAGACGGGCGGGCCAGCCCAGTCCGAAGGTGGCGAGGACCCGCGCCTCGTGCAGGCGCTGACTCGGCCCGCCCCGGTGGCCTTTCGGCAGCTCGAGCCCGGCGAACCGGTGCGCCAGCCACAGATGGTCGGCGAGCGCTCGGGCGTGGCCACGGGTCTCGAGCTCGGCGCTGACCGCTGCCCAGTCGACGGCGGCGCCGTGCACGCGGGCGAGCCGCGCGAGGGTGAGGAGCTGGCGCAGGGGCATGCCGGCGACGACGTGGTGGAGATCCTGGACCGCCGAGTGGAGGATGTTGTGGAGCACCTGGTGGCTGGGGGACGGCGTGCGGGCCCGACCGCCGCCGACGGCGATCGCAGCACTCGCCGCCCACACGCGTGTGAAGGGGAGGACCGAGGAGATCGGGGGGAAGCCGAGCTCGACGTGCACCTCGATCGGTCCGGGCGTGCGGTGACGTTCCATGACCACCACGTGCGGGTGCGCGAACTGGTTCTGGGCGACGGGGGCGTAGCCGATTCGCTTGAGCGCCTCGACGGCGGCGGCCATGGCCGGGGCGGGGACAGCCAGGTCGAGGTCGGACATCCCGCGCGCGCCGGTGCCGGCGGCGGTGCCGTCGACGAGCTGGACGCTTCCTTTGAAGAGGAGCGGGGTGACGCCCGCCAGGTTGAGGGTCTGGACTGCCTCGCGCAGCTGCTCCTTGAAGCGGAGATTGCGGATCGTGTTGGCGCGGTGATGGTCCTGGAGGAGCTCGAGGACATCGGGCGCCAGCGCGTCGGCGGTGTCCCTGATCGCCAGCCACAGCGCGGGCGCGACCCAGAGCTCGATCGCCACTGCGCAGATGTCGTGCCAATCGGTGGCTGACCGGGGTGACGGCTCCGGGAGCGTGAGCGCGCGGCGGAGTGAGAGTAGGGCGCGCACGCGCGCGCGCGGCGAGCTCAGGGGCTGCCAGGGTGCCGGCATCGGGCCGCCATCCTAGTGTGGTGCACCGTCCGCGGTGCGTAGCATCACCGCGTGGCGCGCACCCGACACTGCCTCGTGTTCGAGTCCTTCGGACTGACCGCCGAGGTCGCGAGCGACGATCGCGAGGTGTTCGACTCGCTGCCCGCGGCGCTGCCGCCGGGATGGCGTCCCGGCCGGGGCGAGGCGGTGGCTCGCTTCGAGCTGTTCGCCGACGGGCGCATCACCTGTGACGGTGACGACGTCGCCCACACGGAGACCGGCAGCGACGCCACGCTGCAGAAGCTCGGCGCGGTGATGCGCCACCACCTGGCCGAGCACGCGCCCGGGCATGTGTTCATCCACGCCGGCGTCGTCTGCGCGGGGGGGACGGCGATCGTCATCCCCGGCCGTAGCCACAGCGGTAAGACGACGCTCGTGGCCGCGCTCGTGCGCGCCGGAGCGAGCTACTGCTCCGACGAGTATGCGGTGGTCGATGCGGCGGGACTGATCGAGCCCTACCCGAAGCCGCTCTCGGTTCGAGTCCCGGGTGCCGGTCTGCTCGGGGTGCCCACTCCGGTCCCCGCGCCGCAGATCGCGACGCAGCCGATCCGGGCCGGCCTGATCGTCCTCACCAGTTACCACGCGGAGTCGCAGTGGTCCCCGAAGTCGCTGACGCGCGGCGAGGGCGCGTTCGCCCTGCTCGAGCACACGCTCGCGGCGCGCTCACGCCCGGGCGCGGCGCTGCGAGCCGTCTGTCAGCTCTCACGTGAGGCGAGCGTGATCTCGGGGAGGCGGGGTGAGGCGAGCGCCGTGGCCGACGCGCTACTCGCTTTCACCGGTGAAAGCGGGTCCAATCAACAATTTAGTTGACTGACTCAAGGGACCGCAGTAGGGTGGCCGCCATGCTCTCTAAGAAGACGCTTAGACCTCTGGCCAGGACCGATGGTTTGCTCTCCGAAGAGGTCGATGGCGAGCTCCTCGTCTACGACGAGGACAACGTCGTCGCCTGTCGGCTCAACGGCTCTGCGGCGCTCGTGTGGCGAAGCTGTGACGGTAAGCGGTCGGTCGCCGATCTCGTCGCGGTGCTCACCGAGGAGGTCGGAGAGCTCGCTGACGAGGACCTGGTGATGGTCGCCCTCGATACCCTCGCCGATCACGACCTGATCGAGTCGGGATACCAGCGGCGCGATGCGGAGGCCTCGAGGTTCAGCCGGCGCCGCTTCATCCGCCGTGTGGGGATCGCCGGCGCCGCGTCGATCGCTGTGCCCGTCGTCGCGGGAATGGTGCCCCCGGTGGCCGCGGCGGCCACGTCGGGCACGTATCCCTATTACATCTTCCTCACCGCTCGTCACCAGCACTCCTAGCCCGGGGCTCTAGGCGACGAGTGCGGCGCCGTCCGTCAGCGCCTGCTCGACCAGCGCCGCCACGTGACCCTCGCCGTCGTAGCTCGCCAGATGTTCGGCGATGTCGCGGGCGCAAGCCCGTGGGGCCTCGTCCTCGAGCATCCGCCGCACGCCCCTGGCGACGGCGTCCGGGCTCTCGTCGACGGGCATTCCGGCGCCGAGGAGCTCCACGGCGCGTGAGAGGGGGAACTGGTCATAGGCCTGGGGCATGCACAGCATGGGCACTCCGGCCATCAGGCACTCGTGGACGGAATTGTTCCCGCCGTGGGTGATATGCACGCTGGCGCGCGCGAGCATCTCGCGGGCGGGGACGAAGCCACGCACCGCGACGTTGTCGGGCAGCGGCTCGAAGTCGGCCGCCGAAATCGTGCCGTTACCTGTGGATATGAGCACGTCGACGGGCTCGTCGGCGAGACCCTCGATCACTGCCGTGAACGGCTCCTTGCGGGCGTTGAACGAAGTCCCGAAGCATGCGTAGACGAGCGGCCGATCGGCCGAGTAGACGGCTTGGGGGGCAGGTGTCATGAGCGGGCCGACGCAGTGCCAAGCATCCCCGAGCGGGTATCCGCCGACGATCCTTCTCGTGGTGTAGGCGACGACGATCTCGCTCTCGCGGGCGCTGTGAATCACCGCATTCCCATCCCCCAGCTCCACGCCCCACCGGCGGGCGATCGAGTGCCAGCTCGCCTTGAATTGCTCTTGCGCCTGCTCAGGATCGCTGGTCGGAGCTTTACGATCCGCTTCGGAGAGGATGCGGCCCCCGGTGCTGATCGGGAACATCGGATGCGAGACGACGCGAGGAATCCCGAGGTAGTCCCCGGCGACTCGGGCCCACGGAACCTGGCTGTCGTGGAGCACCAGGTCGACGTCGAGCGGGAAGAGCTGCTCGATGAGCTCCTCCGCGCGTGTCTCGGTCATCGCCAGCAGGGCGGCGACGAAGCCGGCGGTTCCGACGACGCGCGGCATCTCCGGTTCGTGGAGCACGAAGGCTGCGCCAGAGCCCTCGATCGTCTCGCGCCACGCCTCGGGCCCCCAGGCGATCAGACTGTGCCCCTGACGCTTGAGCACGGCGCTCAGGCGCAACATCGCTTCGATGTGGCTGTAGAACGGCACATTCACGACCGCGATCTTCGCCACGGGGCGAACGGTAGCCGATAGCGAACGAGGGGGAGGGGGGAAATGCCGAAACGAGGGGTCCTCACCGGTGGCTGGCTGGCGGTGTTCGCCCGGGGACCCGACGGGTCTCTGGGATGCAGGTGGCAGACGCCGCCCGATGACCAATGGACGAGCTGGCTCGAGCTCGCTCCCGCGGTTTCCGGCGACCCGGCCGTGTGCGCGAACGCCGACGGCCGCCTCGAGGTGTTCGCGTCCGGTCCCGACGGCCGGCTCGCGCATGTCTGGCAGCTGGCGCCCGGACGCGATGGGGGCTGGTCCGAGCTCGAGGTTCTCGGGCCGGTCATCGCCGGCCGTCCGGCGGTGGGCGCCAACGTGGACGGTCGGCTCGAGGTGTTCGCGGTGGGCGCCGATGGTTTACTCGGGCATGCTTGGCAGCGGCGTGACGGGAACGGCTGGTCGGAGTGGATGACCGTGGGTGGGGCGGTTTCCGGCGATCCGGCCGTGGGCACGCTCGAGAGTGGCCGGCTCGAGGTGTTCGCGGTGGGCGCCGATGGCTTACTCGGGCATTCCTGGCAGCTGCGTGACGGAGGCGGCTGGTCGGAGTGGATGGTGGTGGGCGGGACGGCTTCCGGCGACCCGGCCGTATGCACGAACGCCGACGGCCGGCTCGAGGTCTTCGCCGCCGGCCCCGGCGGCCCGCTCGGGCATGCCTGGCAGCTGCGCGACGCGCGCGGCTGGTCGCAGTGGGAAGAACTCGGCCCGGCGGTCTGGGGCCCTCCCACCGTGTTCGCCAACGCCGACGGCCGCCTCGACGTGTTCGCCGCCGATCCCGATGGTGTGCTCAGGCACGGATGGCAGCTCCGCGATCACGGTGGATGGTCAGGCTGGGAGGAGGTCGGCACGGTCCTCCGCGGCCCTCCGGCTCTCTTCGCCAACGCCGACGGTCGCCTCGAGGTGTTCGGCGTCAACGCCGAGGGCGTTCTCGGCCACGCCTGGCAGCTGCGCGGGGGTGGCGGCTGGTCGGCCTGGGACGACCTCGGTCCCGCCGTCTCCGGGCCGCGGGTCGCGGTGTGTCGGATCGCCGACGCCGGCGGCGAGGAGCCCGAGGAGCCCGAGGAGCGCGCCGTGCGAGCATCGCGGCGACGGCAGACGAGGGTGGGCCACGGCGCCTCGAGCGTGCTCACGGCCGACTTCCTGGTGATCGGCGCCGGCCCCGCCGGGATCACCGTGAGCGAGGGCCTGGTGCGCGCCGGGGCGAGCGTGATCCTCGCCGAGACCGGCGGTTTCGATGAGGACCGGGGCAACGGGGACCTGAGCCAAGGCGTCGCCCGGGGGCCGATCATTAAGGGGCACCCCAGCTACCTGCTCGATGGCCGCCGCCGCCAGATTCAGGGCGCTGCCTCGGGATGGGGCCGGGGCTGGCTCATGCCCTTCCGTGCGCTCGATTTCGCGCAACGCCCATGGGTAACCGAGAGCGGGTGGCCGCTGACCCCGGCCGAGCTCGCGCCCTACGAAGCCCGTGCCGCGGCGACCTTCGGCTTCGACGTCTTCGGCGCGCCCCAGCCCGAGGGTCCACTCCTGCGCCTCTCCTATCACTATCCGCCTGATCCGATGCTCTTCCGCTCGACCTATCTCGACCTCCTCGTCCGGCCTCACTTCTCGCCTGAGCTCGACGCGACGGCGGTCGAGTTCGACGTGCGCGAGGACCGCATCGACTCCGTGCGCTTCGCGCGCTCGGATGGCCGCGAGCTCCGCGTCGCCACCGACACCGTCGTTCTCGCCGCGGGCGGAATCGAGAACGCGCGGCTGCTCCTGCTCCACGAGCGTGAGCTCCCGAGCGGCGGTGGGATGCTCGGCCGCTGCTTCATGGACCACCCACACGTGATGGCCGGGACGGTGCGGCTGCCCGACGCGGCGGAGCTCGGCTCGTATCTCCAGCTCGAGGGTCCCGCGCTCGACGTCCTGGCCCTCGACGATTCCCTCCAGCGCGACGAGCGGCTCCTGGGCGCGAGCGTCCAGCTGCGGCCGACGGTCGGCGTCGGCCCCGACCCTCATGGCCCGATCCAGTGCGACCTCTACGTGCGCGCCGAGCAGGCGCCGAACCCCGAGAGCCGCGTCGCCCTGAGCGAGCAGGTCGATCGCTTGGGCATCCCGCGCCCGGTGCTCGACTGGCGGCTGCTCGACCAGGACTGGGAGAGCATCGTCCGCACCGTCGAGCTCGTGGCCTCCGCGCTCGAGTGGTGGCACGACGCCGAGCCGCAGCGGTGGATACGCATGGACAAGGCCTGGCCCGCGGGCGCGGCGGGCCCGGCGGAGTCGATGAACGCGACGTGGGGCAATCACCACCTCGGCACCACGCGAATGAGCGATCGGCCGGCGGACGGGGTCGTCGACCGCGACTGCCGGGTCCACGGGATGACCAATCTCTACGTCGCGGGCAGCTCGGTGTTCCCGACCGGAAGCTGCGCCAATCCCACGTTCACCATCGTCGCCCTGGCGCACCGGCTCGTGGATGAGCTCGTGGGGCGGTGAGGAGGGTGGCGTGGCCGAGAGTTGGCCGCCAGGCCAACTCTCAAGCTAATCGGCGCCAGCCGATTAGCCGTCCTCCAGCGTCACCAGATGCCGGCGGCGAAAGCGCCAGTCGCCGGCGCTGCGCACGTACTCGTCGCGGTACTCGCCGACGAGGTCGACGTAGGTGCCGCCGTGACCGGCCTTGGCGACATGGAGAACGAGCGCGGCCGTGCCGGTAACGAGATCGGGGGACCTCGGCTCGAGCCGGAGCAGGGTCATCTGATGCTGGGTCCGGCGGGCCTGGTTCGTCGCTCGGTGCTCGGCCCATTCGGCGAGTCCCGCCCTGCCGTGGATCTCGCGGCCGCGGATGGTCAGCACCGCGTCATCGGTGCACAACTCGGCGACCTCGTGCCAGCGACGGTGATCCAGGAGCCACGCGTATTCGGTGACCAGGGCCTCGATCGCGAGACGGTCCTCGATCGGGAGATCCACCATCGCCGCGACTGTAGGCGATTCCGGCGCGCACAAGCTCTTACGAGACCCTTCGGAGGAACTAGGCACGAAGTCGCTACCATCCGCCGCCGGTGAATCGAATCGTACGGTTGATCCTGGCGCTTGGCGCCATTTTTGTGGGCGGTGTCGTTGTCTCGGGCTGCGGTAGCGCGGTTCCGGGCAACTCCGTGGCCGTGGTCGCGGGCAACCCGATCACCCAGCAGACGCTCGAGCACTGGGGCTACGTCGCCGCGGTCGGCGAGTCCCAGTCGTCCCCCGGGAGCCCGGTGATCGTCCCCGATCCGCCGAACTACACGAAGTGCATGGCGTCGCTGAAGAAGATCGCCCCGGCCACCATTCCCGCCTCGGAGCTCAAGGCCGCCTGCGTGCAGCAGTTCGAGCAGACCATGGAATACCTCGTGCGGTCCTACTGGGTTCAGGGGCAGGCCGCGGCCGAGAAGGTCAAGGTGACGCCGGCGGCGGTCGAGGCGAAGTTCGACACCGCGAAGAATCAGGAATTCAAGACACCGG
>DATCEM010000288.1:0-2911 GCA_036510175.1 Solirubrobacteraceae bacterium
TAGCCCATCTCGTAGGCGTTGCGGACGAGCACCTCCGCGTCATCGGGCGCGAGCCCGCCGGCGGCCTGGTTGTTCATCGCCTGCTGCACGCGCGTGGACCCGGGACGCGGCCCCGAGAAGGGGACCTGAAGGCTGGTTAGCTGCTGGGCCTGACCGGGTGGTAACCGGTTGAGCGACTCGAGCAGGCCGACGAAGGTCTCGCCCATGGTGTTGGCCGTAAATGTCCACCACCGGTAGGTCAGCAGGCGCACGGTCTTGGCCTTCAGGTTGGCGCTGCGGGTTCCATCCTCGCTGGGGAGCAGGGACTCGAGATGCTCGAGCGAGACCAGGTACGCGTGTGAGCGCTGGTCGCTGAGCGGCACCCGGTTGCCGAGCAGCACGGCCAGGGATGACGTCGGCTGTGGCGTGTCGTGCGAGTCGACCGTGTCGGACTCGCGGATATGGGCCAGGTAGTGAAGGTCGGCAGCGCTCGGCGCCACGTTGCTGAACGTGTCCGCATCGAGGTCGATGGTCAGGCACTCGTCGTCGGGTGTCTCGCCGTAGTCGAGCTTGGTCAGGCCGGGATAGGAGACATAATCGCCGGGCATCGCCCCGACGCCGGTCACGGTCGACCCGGCGATGGTGATGACATCACCATCGGGGACGAGCTCCTTCGCGGTGCGCTTGACCGCGGTCGGGGCGTCGGCATCGTCGAACAACAGCACCGCCAGCCATGACGCGGTGGTGTCGGCTGGTACCGAGGTGCGCTCCCAGGGCAGCGTGCGGCGGTTGAAGAGCACATGCGGGAGCGCGCCCTCGTATTCGCCGTTGGCGAGATCGGGCGGGAAGACCCCCGCGATCTCTGCGGGATCGATGCGGAAGCGCTCGCCGCCGACGGCGAAGGTGCGGGTCGCCTGGAAGTCGTTGGGCTCGGGCTGGCTGGTGGCCTTCTGGTGGACGGTGATCGTGTACTGCCCGGCCTTCAGCGGCGGCTCGTCGTCCTGGACGAAGGTGACGTACCGCTGACCGGGCGCGAGGGTCATCGCTGCTCCCCCAGCAGTCGCAAGACCGGCGAGGCAACGAGGTCATAGGCGGCGGCGGTAGCCAGCTCGCTGACCTCGATGTCGGTGGGAACGGCGAAGCCGTCGCCAGCGCAGGCCTCGGCGAGTGCCATCCTGATCGCGGTCGGATCCGGGGCGCCGACCGTCTGCCACACCTCCTGGGGGGGGAAGTCGTCGCTGAGCGGGAGCGTGGCGTCGCTCCACTGCAGCGGGACGATCGGCTCGACAATCGTGTACTCGATGTTCTCCAGCGGGATCGCCAGCGTGTGGCCGGGGTCGGGCACGAACGGCTCGAGCGTGAATCCGACCGCGACCCCCGCGATCGTCGTGTCCTTGAGCGGGTCGAGGCCGACGGGCACGCCATTGCCGTCGAACGTGCGCGGCTGCCACAGCGCGGTCGAGACGTTGCGCTGCAGCGGTGTGGCCAGGAACAGGCTTCCCTGCTCCTCGGCGACGATCTCGATCGTGTGCGTCGACTTGAAGGCATCGACGCTCGTTCCCGTCGGTCCGACACCGAAGTCGATCGTGGGCGTCGGCGTCAGCGGTGCGAGGGACACGTTGTCGCTCAGGAACCTCCAGTCCTTGATGGGAATCGCGGACTGCGTGACCAGCCTCAGGGTGGTGCCGCTCATCACCCAGTTGAGCTCCCCCTCCTTGTCGCTCAGGCGTTTGAGCAGGCCGGCGCTCGGCGTAATCTGCACGATCGGCGGATCGGGCGGCGGCGGGTCGGCGGCGAGTCTAAACGCGCGGACGCTCTGCGCCGGTTCGGCGTGCTCGCTCGACTCCGTGCTCGGCATCAGCTTAGCCAGGAACTGGGGCCACTCGATCGTCGTGTCGGTCTGCTTGTCGCTCGAGCCGAACCCGATCGTGAACGAGATGATCGAGAGATCCACGGTCGCGCGGCCGGCGAATGCGGGCCCCCAGATCTCGACGTCGACGCCGAGGTGGATGCTGACGGTGATCGACGTGAAGAGCAGCGAGACGGTGAACGACGCCCCGAGCTGGATCCCGGCCGAGAGGTAGTAGTGAAACGGCTCGAACACGAGCAGGAAGTCGGCTTCGACCTGGAACCAGGCGCGGATGTCTCCGCTCTGCCAGACCGCGCTCATGCCGCCGCCCGCCATGACCGCGCTCGACGTCAGCGCGAAGTACAGATCCCCGCTGATCGTGAGCTCCGAGGTCACCTGCCAGTTGAGTCCCAGTCGCGGGACGGTGGGGTAGTGGTCGGGCTTGGTGAACTTCGGGCTGTAGCCGCCGAGCGTGACCACGAACTCACCCTCGTGATCGCCGCCGAACCACGCCCAGAACGCGAAGCCGCCGGTCAGGTGACAGTTGCGCGAGAGCACGAACGAGGCCGGTGTGAGCTGACCGCTGATAGCCAGCAGACCGGTGTCCGGCGTGAACGTCGCATCAAGCGCGAGCTGCGCCTGGGCGACCGGCGGCGCCGGCGCCGGGGGGAGCTGCACGGTCGACATCCCCAGCAGCGCGATCTCGAAGCGTGCTCCGAACACAATCGTGAGCAGCGCGAACGAGTTGACCAGGTCGAACGAGGTGAACTTGACGCCGAGCGCGACCCAGTCGTCACCGAGCGAGGGTGCGACGACGCCCGAGCTCGACAGCTCGGTAACGACCTTGGTGACGGCGTCGGCGAGCGAGGACGGGTCGGTGGGCGGCGGATCGCCGGTTCCCAGCGCCCACTGCACGAGGGGGAAGGTGGCGACGCCGTCGATCGAAGGGATCAGCAGCTTGCGGTTATAGCCGAACCCTGCCGCCAAGCCCGTGACGAAGAAGAACTCCGGGCCGCCGATCGGGTAGTCGAGCACCGCGTAGAGGAACAGCGAAGGATGGTCCTCGACCTCGGCGTAGCCACC
>DATCEM010000289.1:0-2317 GCA_036510175.1 Solirubrobacteraceae bacterium
GGGCGCCGGAGGAGCGGGTGGCGTCACGTCGGTTCCGATTAGCTGCGGCCAGCAGACCTGTTCGCCCGGCGCGCAGACCTGTTGCATTCAGTTTTCGGGTGGCGTCTCGACCGAGACCTGCGTCCAGACCGGGACCTCGTGCCCGGGCGGGGCCAGCATCGGGTGTCTCGACGGCGCGGCCTGCACCGGCGGAAACATCTGCTGTTTGAGCGTGTTCAGCGCCTCGACCGCCTGCGAATCGGCGCAGACCTGCTCGGGCAGCGCGGGCCTGGTGCTCTGCGCCGGAGACACCGACTGCCCGATTTCATCGCCCCGCTGTTGCCGCGCCGGCCGCACCGGATTCTGCAGCCCCAGCCTTTGCTTGTGAGCTCAGCCGCCCGCGCGATTTGACTTGCCCCCGGCTGCCCCGTAGGTTGCGTGGCGCTCCCCGGCGCTCCGGGGACGAAGGCACCTGCGGCGCTCCGCGGGTCCAGTACGGGTTTCATGGTCTCCGAACCGCTAGCTTCCCCAGGTGAATATCGCCGCTACCGGCGCTTCTTGTCCTGGCTGGTCCTCGGCTTCATCACGCTGGGGAGCGGCTACCTGCTGGTATCGGTCGGCGTGACCATCTACCGCCGGCGCCGCGCCGAGCCGCCGGTTGCGTCGGTCGGTGCGTCGAACGCCGACCTCGAGAGCTGCGCCGAGGAGCTGATCGACGTCGAGCAGGGACTCGAGCTGCACCTCGACAACTTCAACCACCTGGTCGCGCACTACGACGCGGCCGAAGCGCAGCGCTGGGCCGAGGACCGCGACTTCTGGCTCGGCCAGTGGCGGGCTGCCGGCGCGCGCTGCCAATACACCGATCCGCGCCGCGGCCCGCTCGCCAAGGAATGGGAGCAGCTCGCGGTCATTCACACCGACCTCCGCGACACGGAGGCCAGCTACACCAAGGAGCTCATTCGTTTCGGAAAGAACGAGGCCCCACGGTTGGATTTGCTCCGTGAGCGCCTCGAATCCGTCGGCCGCCGCATTGGCGCCAGCCCGACCGGTCCACCCACCACCACACATGATTCCGGAGACCCGACACCATGAACGACAATTCCGCTTTCCCGAGTACATCGACCCCCGAGCTTGCCGCGCCGCCCCCGTCGGGGGAGACCGCCGTCGCCGACGACAAACCCGCGACGCCTTCGATCTCGTTCGCCGATCTGGGCCTGCACCCCGAGGTGCTGCGGGCGCTGACCGAGATGGGCTTCGCCGAGCCGATGCCGGTTCAGGCCACCACCTACCCGCTCATCACGGCGGGCCGCGATCTGATGGTGCAGTCGCGCACCGGATCGGGCAAGACCGCCGCCTTCGGCATCCCGTTCGCGAACGGCCTGGTCAACCCGGACGACAAGTTCGTGCAAGCCATCGTCCTATTGCCGACCCGCGAGCTGGCCCTGCAGGTGGCCTCGGAGCTGTCTAAGATCTGCGCCTACCGCCAGCTCACGGTGGTGCCGGTCTATGGCGGCGCGCCGATGGGCCGCCAGGTCGAGCAGCTCCACGCCGGCGGCCAGATCGTGTGCGGCACGCCGGGCCGCATCCTCGATCACCTGCGGCGCGGCACGCTGCGGCTCGATCGCGTGCGGGCCGCGGTGCTCGACGAGTGCGACGAGATGCTGTCGATGGGATTCCAGGAAGACATCGAGGCGATCTTGGAGAAGACGCCCAGCGAGCGGCAGACGCTGCTCTTCTCGGCGACCCTGCCCGAGGCGATCCAACGGCTCTCGCGCCGCTACCTGCGTAGTCCGGAGTTCCTCAAGCTATCGGCCGACTTCATCGGGGTGCACGAGATAAAGCACCTCTATTACTCGATCCCGGCCATCCACCGCGAGAACGAGCTCTTGCAGATCTTGGCATTCGAGGAGCCCAAGTCCGCCATCATCTTCTGTAACACGCGCGAGGAGACCGGACGGGTCGCGGAGTTCCTGCGCCAGCACGGACACGACGCCGAGGCCATCTCGTCGGACCTGTCGCAGAGCGATCGCGAGCGGGTGCTGGGGCGGATGCGGGCCGGCAACATCAAGTTCCTGGTCGCCACCGACGTCGCGGCCCGCGGCATCGACATCGAAAAGCTCTCGCACGTCTTCAACTACACGTTTCCCGAGGCGCCCGAGATCTACATCCACCGCACCGGCCGCACCGGTCGGGCGGGACGCCAGGGAACCGCGGTCTCGCTCATCGGCCCGACCGAGGTGGGCTCATTTTACTACTTGAAGCTCCTCTATAAGATCAAACCGGAAGAACGCGCGCTGCCTTCGGAAGCCGAGATCCGGTCGCACCGCGAAGGGGAGCG
>DATCEM010000290.1:0-4966 GCA_036510175.1 Solirubrobacteraceae bacterium
GTTGAAGTGCGCCCCCGAGACTGGTCCGAACATGAGGATGATCGTGAACAGGCCGGCCCCCGTCGCCGCGGCGTTCTCGAGCAGTTCGAGCCCGACATCCCCGGGTGAGAGCCGCTGTGCCGCGATCCCCGAGCCGATGACCACCGCGGCGAGAAAGGCCGAACCGAGCAGCTCGGCGAGCAGGCGCCGGTAGAGCTCCCGTGTCACGGTGCGCCGTCGAGCTCGCTGATCAGGTCCTCGACACGACGGGCGATCTCATCGCGCGTCGCGCGGACCTCCTCGATCGGTCGACCGGCCGGGTCGGGGAGCTCCCAGTCGATATACCGAGTGCCGGGGATGAACGGGCACTCATCGCCACAGCCCATCGTCACCACCAGGTCGGCCCATTGCGCGAGCTCCGGCGTGAGCAGTTGCGGAGTGCGCTCGGAGATGTCGATGCCGAGCTCGCCCATCACGTCCAATACGACCGGGTGCACGCTCTGCCCCGGAGTAGTGCCCGCGGATTTGGCCTGGTGACGGCCGCGGGCGGCTCGCTCGAACAGCGCCTGGCTCATCTGGGAGCGCCCCGCGTTGTGCAGGCAAACGAAGAGAACGTGCAATTCGTGCTGGCTCCCGGTCTCTCTGAAGCGGGCCATTCCGCGATCAGTCTACGTATTGACAACTATCTCTTCAATCGATATATATCCATATAGATGACTATCGATCTGGAGCTCACCCCGAAGATCAAGCGAGCGGCGGGAGAGCCCTGCTGCGAGCCCGTCGTCTATCCCGACGTCGAGCGTGATCAGGCCGGTCGGATGGCGAGCATCGCCAAGGCGCTCGGCGACGCCGTCCGCCTCCAGCTCGTCGACGTCCTGCGCAAGCACGCAGGCAAGGTCTGCGTGTGCGAGCTCGTGCCGCTCTTCGACCTCTCCCAATCGACCGTTTCCCACCACCTCAAGGTGCTTCGCCAAGCCGGAATCGTCGGCTCGGAGCGTGAGGGGCTGTGGGCCTACTACTACGTGATCCCTGACGCCCTGGAGGAGCTCGCGCAATGGCTGACATGACCCATATCCGCGAAACCGTCCGCCGGCGCTACGCCGACGCCGCGACCGCCGCTGCCCGGAGCGCTGACGCAGACGCGGGCCAGACCGAGGCCGGGTGCTGCCAACCGGGAGCGCTCAGCCTGAGTCCCGTCGACGGGACGGGCGTGTTCGGCGCTGCCCTGTACGACGAGAGCGACCGCGATGAGATCCCGGACTCGGCGATCAGCGCCTCGCTCGGCTGCGGCGTGCCCACCGCCGTCGCCGACCTGCACGACGGCGAGACCGTCCTCGACCTCGGATCGGGCGCCGGCGCCGACGTGCTCATCAGCGCTCGCCGCGTCGCCCCGACGGGCAGGGCGATCGGTCTCGACATGACCGAGGAGATGCTCGAGCTCGCGCGCGCCAACGCTGCCGCGGCCGGCGTCGAGAACGTCGAGTTCGTCAAGGGCTACCTCGAGGACATGCCGCTCGAGGACGCGAGCGTCGACATCGTCATCTCCAACTGCGTGATCAATCTGTCGAGCGATAAGGCGAGGACGATCGCCGAGGCGGCCCGGGTGCTCAGGCCCGGCGGGCGCTTCGCGGTATCAGACGTGATCGCCGACGCCGATCTCGACGAGCGCACAAAAGCCGACATGGCCGCCTGGACCGGCTGTATCGCCGGCGCGCTCACCGAGACCGAGTTTCGCGCCATGCTCGAGCAGGCGGGGTTCGGCGAGATCGAGATCCGCCCCACCCACCGCGTCCACGAACGTGCCACCGCGGCGATCATTCGCGCACGTAAGCCGCAGGGCTGAGTCCTCAGCCCCCGAGCGCGTGCGCTTCGACGTCCTGGTTGAGCGTCCCCTGAGACTCGTACTGGCCCGTGTGCACGTACGCAACCTTGCCATTGCGGTCGAGGAAGATCGTCGTCGGAAGACCGTCGATCGCCGCCAGTGAGCTGATCTGCGAGATCGTGCTCTGGTAGCTCGGATAGCTCACCGGGTGCTTGGCCAGGAACGATGTCGCGTCCCCGGCCGAGTCATCGGTGTCGACGCCGAGGAAGGCCACCTGGCGCCCGAAGCGTTCCGAAGCCGAGGCGAACAGGGGAAACTCCTCCTGGCAGGGCGTGCACCAGGACGCCCAGGCGTTGATCACCACCGGGTAGCCGTGAAGCTCGGCGATCCGCGCCGCCAGGTCGGACTCGGAGCCGAGCAGGCGGCCCGCCTGCGCGTGAACCGCGGCGAGGGGAGCCGGCGACCCCGAGAGGCCGCCGGGGACGGCGTCCGTCGTCGGCTTGCTCACCGCCGCCGGCGTGCTCAGGGCCGCGCGAACATCCTTGGCCAGCGCCGCCGGGCTGAGCATCCCCTGGGTCGAGACGTCGTAATTCCAGAGGATCCGTCCCGTGGCTGAGGTGAGAACGAACCACGGCTCGTCCTGGACCTCGTAGCCGTCGGCCACCCGGCCGCTGTCGTCGACCGCAACCGGATAGGAGAGCGGGCGCGCAAGACCCCGGAGGAAGGCTGGCAGGGCGCTCGCGGAGGGCTCGACGCTTCCCTCGTCGACGGCGACCAGGGAGGGCAGGCGATGCGCCCGGGCGCGGGCTTGGTATCGGTCGAGAGCCTCGAGCTGCCGCGAGAGCCCGAGGACTTCCGAGTCCCAGGTGGCGAAGAACACGCTCAGGTGAGGCGCGGCGCCGGGTCCGAGGCGTACGGTGCCTCCGCCCGCGCGCGGGAGGGACACGCTGCTATGGGTGCTGACCGAGGCGATCTGGGCGTAGGAGAGCCGCGAGCGCACGGCCGGGTGCCCGGGGAGCAGGCTCGAGGACTCCTGGGCCAGGAGCTGTCCGAGCTGAGGGATGCTCGCGTAGGACATCTGGGTGAGGTACAGCTTCGCCAGCTTGCCCTGGGGGCTGATGACGAAGAGAGCCGGGGTGTGGTCGATCTGGCCGCGGATGATCTGTACGGCGATGCCGTACGCGTTCCACACCCGCTTGAGCTCCGGAAACGACGCGGTGAGGAACTGCCACTGGTGGAGCATGCCGTGCACGCTCGAATAGGCGCGCACGTCCTTGACCGAGGTCGCGCTCGGATTGGCGTCGATCCCGAGCAGCGCGACGCGGCTACCCGCAGCGCCCAGCATCTCCTTGGCATCGACCATCGCGGTCGTGGTCAGGGGGCAGACCGTGGTGCACTCGGAGTCGTTGAAGGCGAGGATCACCACCCGCCCGCGGAAGGAGCGCAGCGACACGCGCTGCCCGAACTGATCGGTCAGGGTGAAGTCCGCCGCCTGACCGGAGAGCGGGGTTCCTGGGTCGAGCACGGAATTGCCCGCCAGCGCGGTCTGCGAGGGCTTGCTGTTGGTCGAGCGCGAGAGCACGGCGCCGAGGACAAGGACCGCGGCGAGGAGCCCGAGGCAGGCGATGAGCGCTGTGAGTCGGCGGCGCATCTTCGCGGAACATAATCACCCAACGGCCGCGAGCGCGCCGCTCGCCCCGGCCATGGCGTCGATTTCCCCCAGATCGGGTAGCTGGCCCTCCAGCCCCGATGAGCATCGCCATCCTCGACATCGACGGGACCCTCGTCGACACCAATTACCACCACACGATCGCGTGGTATCGCGCGTTTCGCGAGCACGGGATCATCCTGCCCATCTGGCGCATTCATCGCCACATCGGGATGGGTGGCGACCAGATGGTCAAGGCCCTCACCGACGAGAGCATCGAGCGCGAGCAGGGCGAGAAGATCCGCGATACCGAGGGATCGCTCTACGGCGAGCTGATCGGCGAGGTGGAGCCGATGGAGGGCTCACGGGAGCTCATCGAGGAACTGAAAGGACGTGGGCACACGGTGGTGCTCGCGAGCTCCGCCAAGGAGCAGGAGGTCGAGCACTACCTCGACCTCCTCGACGCCCGCGACCTCGCCGACAGCTGGACGACCTCGGCAGACGTGCAAGCCACCAAGCCCGAGCCCGACCTGGTCAAGGCGGCGCTCGAGCGCGCCGGGGGGAAGGCTGACGAGGCGACGATGGTCGGCGACACGCCGTGGGACGTGAAGGCGGCCGACGGCGCGGGCGTCGGGACCCTTACGGTGCTCACCGGCGGTTTCGCCGTCGAGGAGCTCCGCGACGCCGGCGCGCTCGACGTCTTCGAGTCCGTCGCCGAGCTCTGCTCGAAGCTCGGTGAGACGCCGCTGCGTTAGCGCGAGCGGTAGCGCGACAGGACGCCCTCGCGGTAGGCCGCGAAGAACGCGTCAGCTCGAAGTGCTCGGGGGTAGGGAAAGGATCTGCGCGAGCTCACCCGGGGTCTTCATCGCTTGCGCCCGTCGACCGCGCGCTGGAGCTGTGATTTGTTCATCTTCGAGCGGCCCTCGATCCGCAGCTTGCGCGCCTCGTTATAGAGCTGGTCACGGGTGCGACCCTTGGTCGCGCTCGTGCCAGAGCGCTGACCCCCCCGGCGCGAGGAGGACATGTCGTCGACCGAGGTCCGTGACCGCGTTTTCGACTCGCCCGCCCGCGCTCGCTCCTTGTTGACCGTGCGCGCGGCGATCTCCTCGGCGCGGCCCTCGCTCGTCCCGCGCTCGACCTGGCTCTCCTTGATGCGCTCGTACTGGCGAGCACGCTTGGTTCCCTGCTTCACACCGCGTGGGGGCATGTCGCGTCTCCTTGCCATCGATTTCGCCCGGATGCTCTACCCGGACGGATGCGGATGTAACGAGTCGCGTCGCTCGGCGTCGCGCCGCCGCTTCAGCGGAACTGCGAACCACACACCCCCGAGTATCGCCGCCGCGGCGATGCCCGCAGCCGTCGCCGCCGTGCACCGAACAACATCTCGCAGATGAGGATGAGAATCCCCGTCAGCCCTGCGGCGAGGAACACCATCGCCACGATCATCGCCCGGTTCCCGATCTGGAGCAGTGCGGTGGTGGGCGGCGGTGGTGGGCGGCGGTGGTGGGCGGTGCGGG
>DATCEM010000291.1:0-4017 GCA_036510175.1 Solirubrobacteraceae bacterium
CCATCCGTGCGTAGTCGGTCATCTGGGCGTTGGAGTACCCCTTGTTGTAGCTCTTGGGCCGCTCTCCGTGTCGCCACAGACGCCAGGACACGTATGCGGTCCGGGGCACTACAAACAGCCCGAGGAACAGGAGCGCGACCCACACCACCACCCCGCTCACCTGTGCCGTGGCGATGCCGTTCATGGCTGGATTTCATCAGATGTCGCTGATCAGCGACTCGGCCGCCCCGCCAAGGATGTCGCCCACCGCGCCGCCCGCCGCGCCGCCGAGCGCGCCGCACACGGGGGCGACGGGCGCCAGGAAGCCTGTCGACGCGCACCCTGCGGCTGCGGCCGTTCCGCCCAGGTCACCGCCGATCGCCGCGCCGGTGCCCTGAGCGGCTGACTTGGCCACGTTCCCGCCGCTGGCGATCCTGATGCCCGCGTCGGCCACGCCACCCAGGCCATAGCCGAGGAAGTGCTCGCTGAAATCAAGGGCGCCGCTCAGTCCCGGCTCGGTATCGACCACGCTGCGTATCTCCGGGGCGAGCTCGTCCGCGCGCTCGGCCGCGGCCGCCCGTTCCGCGGGGGACAGGTCCGGATTGTGAGCGGCGTCATATTCGGCTTGGTACTCCTGGCCCAGGCTCCGGACCCCCGCCCGAGCGGCGGCCAGGTTCTGGCCGGCCACCGTCGTGAAGTATCCGGCGGTCCCACCCGCACCCAGCCCCCACCAGTCGGCCGGCGCACCGCCGAAGAGCGGGAACGCCATCCCCGCCGCGAGCGGCGGCGGGGCGACGCTCAGCGGCTCGAGGCTGCCGGTGGCGGTCTCCGCCGCCTTCACCGCGTCCTGCCACGCCTGGCGGCCCCGAGTCTGCCAGTGAGTGAACTGATCCGTGGCCTCGGTGAGGGCCTTCTGCGCCGCTCGCTCGGCGGCCTGGGCGCGAGTGAGCGCGTCCTTCGCGGCCCGCAGCCGCGACGCCGCGGCGGCGGCGACACCTGCCGCGCTGGGGCCGACCACGTTCGCCGCCCCCATCACGTCGTGCTCCGCCCCGGTGACCGCGGCCTGGGCGGCAGTCACGGCGGCCTGCGCGGCGGTCAGCTTGGTCTGATCGGTGCGCGCCTTGTCGAGCCAGTGCTCGGCGTGCGCGAGCGCCTGCTTGCCTTCCTGCTGGCAGCGCTCGAGCTCGCCGGAGTACCGCCGCAGCGATGCCGCGGCTGCACGCGAGGTGCCCGCCGCGCCTCGAAAGTGGGCGGAGATCATTCCCGACAGCGCCTGGTAGGAGCTCGCCGCACTGCCCTGCCATACCGGCGCCAGCGAACCCGCGGCACTCACGACCGTCGCGGCATGCGTCTCGAGTCCGGCGGCCAGGTTGGAGTGCCAGTTTGCCGCCGCGGACAGCTGGCCCGGATCCCCGGGCGCGACCTGTACTCCTGGATCGGACGGGAGGCTCACCGTCATGCCTCCCCTTCGGAGGCGCCGGCGATCACCGAGTCGGTTACCTCATAGCTCGCGGCGGCGCCCGTCACCGCCGCGGCCAGGCGCTCACCGGAGAGCGCGAACTCGGGCAGCACCTGCGACCAGCGGGTCATCAAACCCTCGACGGCGCCCGCCGCGGGAGTGCCGCCGGCAGCGGTGGCGTGGGCGAAGGAAGCCTGGTGCAGCTCGGCGACCGCCCCGGAGATCGCACCCAGGGGGAGCGAGGCGCAGGACACCGCAGTGGGCGTGACTTGGAAGCTCGACATGCCGGCAATGATCGCCCTTCGGGGGCGAGGGCACAACACTCCTCGGTGTGAAGGCGACCACCCCTCCCCCGCGACCGCGACCCGATGCTCGGCGCCCACGCCTAACCTCTCGGGATGCCCGCTCCTCAGCAGACTGCGGATTCCACGGACGTCGCGGGGCAGCGGCGCACCACGATCGCTTCGATCGTCGCGGCGACATTCCAGATGGTGCTCATGCTTGGGGTCGGTCTGGTGGCAGGCAGCCTGGGCCTGGTCTCGGCCGGGATCGAATCGACCGGAGACGTCGTAGCTGCGGTCGTCACATTCTTCGCGGTCCGTCTCGCCGCGCGTCCGGCTGACTTCTCGCACCCTTACGGCCATCGCCGCGCGGAGAACTTGTCTGCCCTGGCCGAGGCGACGATCCTCTTCGGCGGAGGCATCATCGTCGTGGTCGAGGCGATTCGCCGGCTGTCGACGGGCGGGACCTCGCTCGTGGCGAGCTGGTACGTGTTCGCGGTCATCAGCCTGGCGATCTTGATCAACATCGGCCGGGCCCTGATCTCACGGAGCAATGCCCTCAAGTACCGCTCGGTTGCGCTGCGCTCGAACTCGTTTCACTTCGCTGGTGACGTGGGCGGATCGGTCGCCGTTCTCATTGGGTTGATCCTTGTGCGCAGTGGATTTCGGGACGGTGATGCGATCGCCGCACTGATCGTTGCGGCGATCATCTTTCTCGCGGCGAGCCGCCTGATCCTCGAAAACTCCCAGGTGCTGATGGACACGGCGCCCGCAGACGCACAAGCGGTCGCGCGGGATGCGATCGCCGCACTCGGGCCCGAGATCGAGCTCGACCGGCTGCGACTGCGCGAGTCCGCCGGGCGCTACTTCGCCGACGTCGTCGTGGCCGTCCCGCCGGGCCGCGCCGTCATCGAAGGACATGCCGCAGCCGACGAAGTGGAACAGGCCGTCGAACAGGTCCTTCCCGACAGCGACGTCGTCGTCCACGTCGAGCCCCGCCGTCGCGGCCTCAGCCTGCGCGACCGAGTGCTCGCGATCGCGCTCAGCGAGCCCACCGTCATCGAGGCGCACGACATCACGATCTTCGAGCACGGCGACCACGTGAGCGTCTCACTGCATCTCAAGCTCCCCGCCGACAGCTCTCTCCAGGCAGCCCACGAAGTCGCCGAACGCGTCGAAGAAGCGATCCGCGCCCTGCCGCACGTCAGCGACGCGCTCACGCACCTCGAGCCGCTGGAACGTCCGATCGCGGCCGACCCGACCGCAACCCAAGATGACCGCCACACAGTCGAACGGGTCAAGGCAATCATCCGCGAAGAGACCGGGACCGAAGCTCGCGAGGTGCGCCTGCTGCCCACTGACGCCGGCAGTGTCCTCTTCATCACCGTTCCGCTGGGCGGCACCGAATCCCTAGCGCACGCGCACCAAGTCGCCAGCGAGCTCGAGGAAGCCCTCCGCGAGCGACTGCCCGGGATCGCCGACGTCGTCGTCCACACCGAACCCTGAACCGGTCACCACCCGTCGCTTATTCGGTCTGCCGGGCGAGCAGCGAGAGGAAGCGCTCGATCCGGCCGCGCTCATCCTCGGGGAGCGGCCCGTGCTCCTCGACGAGCAGGGTCATCGGCCGGCGCTCGTGGGCCCAGGTGCGCACCGACTCGCTGAGCCCCGACCCCACCCAGACGAGGGGCAGGGAGCCGGCGTAGGCGATCACCGTCTGGGCCTGCTCGGCCGCCGTCTCCTCGCTGCGGACAATCGACACGGCGACGAGGTCGAGCGCATGGGCGGCCGCGTTGATCGCCTCGAGCCCGCCGTCGTCGACGAGGAGCGCGAGCTCGCCGTCGCGCAGCGTCTGCGGCGCCCAGCCCTGGGGAGCGGAGGCGAGCGCGGCGGGAGTACAGACCATGCGGAAGATCGGCGCCATGGTCGACACGCTAGCTGCTCGGGGCGGTGTGAGCTTTGACCCGCCGCGCGCGCCGAGAAGCGCTGCCCCGGCACCGGCCTGGCCGGCCGCTAGCGTTGGGCGCTGATGGAGCTGGCTCCCGAGCGACCCAACGTCGAGCTGCGCCGCGACCGGGAGGGCGGGCGGTTCGTCGTGCTCGCCTTCCCCTACGAGCGCGCGCTCGTCGAGCTCGTGCGGACGATCCCGAGCCGGCGCTTCGACTGGGACACGCGGGAGTGGTCGGCGCCGGCCGACGACTGGGCGGGTCTCAAGGTCGCCGAGGCGCTCGAGCGCTATCCCGAGCTCACCGTGGCCGACGAGGTGGTGGAGTGGCTCGCCGGGGTGCAGCAGCGGTGGAT
>DATCEM010000292.1:0-4738 GCA_036510175.1 Solirubrobacteraceae bacterium
GCTTCTCGATCTCCGGCACCAGCGCCACCTCCCTCGACGGCGGCTCAATCACCACCAACAGCCCGATCAGCATCACGAGCACGGACTTCGCCACGTCGGGAACGCCGACGGTGAACACCTCGAACACCATCACCCTCGGACCCTCAGCCACCATCACCGGCACCGGCGCGACCTTCAGCGCCGCGGGCCTCGGCACCGGTGCCGGGCTCACCACGACGTATGACTTCGGCGAGGAGGCCCTGATGCTCACGGGCGGGTCGACGACGGTGGCGAGCGCCGGGACGCTCGAGACCGGTCCGCTGACCCTTGCGGCGGGCGAGCTGGAGGATGACGGCACGGTGATTGCCTCCGGGACGACCCTCACCGGTGGCACGCTCGATGGCACCGGGGCTGTCGATGGGGCGCTGACCAACAGCACGGGCACCGTCGCTCCCGGGGACTCGGCGCCGGGCATCCTGACCCTCGATGGCGATTATGTGCAGGGCGGCGGCGGGACGCTGGCCATCGAACTCGCCGGCACGACGCCCGGCAGCGGCTTCAGCCAGCTCCAGATCAGCGGCAGCGCCGCGCTGGGGGGCAACCTCTCGCTCACTGACGAGAACGGCTTTGTCCCCGGGTCGAGTGACACGTTCCAGATCATCAGCTCCGGGGCGCCGCGGACCGGTGCGCTGACGCTCACGGGCCCGAGCGCGGACGTCTACGTCGTGCGCTACGACCCCAACGACGTGACGCTGAGCGCCACGGTGCCGGCGAACATCCAGGCACCGGCGATCACGGGGATTGCCAATGTGGGGCATACGTTGAGCTGCTCGGATGGCTCGTGGAGCGCTTCGCCGACCACGTTCACCTTCCAGTGGAACCGCGACGGCTCGCCGGTCGCGGGTGCCACCAGCGCGACCTACGCGGTGGTCGCGGCCGACCAGGGCCACGCGCTCACCTGCACCGTCACCGCTTCCAACGGCTCCGCTGAGGGCTCGGCCACAAGCGCGGCGGTATCGGTCCCCGCCCCGCCGACCGCGGTCATCGCGCCAATCGACATCGCCCCACCCGCCGTCCACGGGACGCCGACCCCGGGGAACGTCCTGAGCTGCTCGGACGGCGTGTGGCTCGAGAGCCCGACCGGGTACACGTACCAATGGGCGCGCAACGGCGCGACGATCGCGGGCGCGACGCAGTCCATCTATGTGGTCCAGATCACCGACGAGGCTGCCACCCTCACGTGCGCGGTGACGGCGGTGAACGCCGGCGGCGCCGGAACGCCGGCCACGAGCGGCGGGATCCTCGTCGCCAAGGCCGGAACGCTCACCTGCCACAAGCCGACGGGCAAGCTCGGCGGCCGATCGCTCGGCCCGCTCGCGCTCGGCTTCGAGCGCACGCGCGCGCGTCACACGGTGACCCGGTACACCAAGGTCGGGAGCAACGAGGACGACTTCTGCCTCTACGGCGGCTTTGGCATCTACGCCGGCTACCCGTCGAGCAAGCTCCTGCGCACCGTTTCGGCGGGCGAGCGCGGCCGGCTCAAGGGCCGGATCGTCCTCGTGCTGACGTCTAATCTGCACTACGCCCTGAACGGCGCACGCCCCGGGATGGCGCTCTCCGCGGTGGCCAAGCGGCTCCACGTCGGGAAGGTCATCCGCATTGGCGCCAACTCCTGGTACGTCGCCCCGGGCAAGACGAGCCGAGGAGTGCTCAGAGTTCGCGGCGGGATCATCCAAGAGGTGGGGATCGCCACCGAGGCGTTCACCAACACGGTGACCGCGCAGCGCCGCTTCCTGACCGCCTTCAACCGCGCCTGAGGGGCGCGGCGGCGGCGCTCGCCACGGGCGCGCCGGGCGCGCCGGGCGGGCCGGGCGCGCCGGGCGGGCCGGGCGGGGAGACTTTGGCCACCTGCTCCTCGAGGCGCACGATGGCGGCGAGGAAGCGGCGGCGGAGCCACGGCGCCGCGACGACGAGCAGCGCGCGGTCGAGCAGGCTCGCGGCGAGAATCGAGGCCGTGAGCTCGACATCCGTGCCGCCCGGGATCGGGGTCAGCGCCCAGGTCACACGCGCGAATGTGCGCTCACCGACCATGGCGGTGCCCACGAGCCGCAAGGAGTGCTCGTCAGCATCGAGCCATGTCCGGGCGTGGCGGCGCAGACCCCACGGGCCACGGATGGTGATCTCGCCACCGGTACGCGACTGCACGGGACCGTGGAGGCGCTCGAGCGAGACGAAACGGTCGGTGAGCAGCCAGTGGTTGTCGAGCATGGCGAGGAATGCGTAGAGCGCTTCCGCGGGGAGAGGTACGTCCTTGCGAGCGCGAATGTGGCGCGGCCCGTCGTGGGCATGAGGATGCATGGTCTCCGAGGTCATCGCTCCGCTCGAACCCTATTCGGCGCGGGACCCCTGCTTGGATGACCTCGCTGTGTTCGCGGCCAAGCGGACCTATCGGTCCGCTTTCTGTTAGTCTAAGCGGACCGCTGGGTCCGCTTAGTGTCGGTTGTCACTTACGGGGGTCGAGCGGCCGTTCGCCCATCGATCCAGGAGGCACCCGTGCCTGCCACCTCCCCACCCTCGTCCACCAATCGCTGGCTCGTCCTCGTGATCGCCTGCCTGGCGCAGTTCATGGTCGTCCTCGATGTAACGATCGTCAATGTTGCGCTCCCGTCGATCCAGCGGGGCCTTCACTTCTCGCCCGCCAACCTGCAATGGATAATCAACGGCTACACGCTGATCTTCGGCGGCTTCCTCCTCCTCGGCGGGCGCGCCGCCGATCTGCTCGGGCGCAAGCGGCTCTTCGGCGCCGGACTTGCGCTGTTCTCGGTCGCTTCTCTGCTCAACGGATTCGCGCAGTCTCCGGGGATGCTCATCGCCGGGCGCGCCCTACAGGGCCTCGGCGCCGCGCTCGTGTCGCCGGCCGCGCTGTCGATCATCACCACGACGTTCACCGCAACCGACGAGCGCGCGAAGGCGCTCGGCGTGTGGAGCGGCATCGCCGCCGGCGGCGGCGCCGTCGGCCTGCTCCTCGGCGGAGTGCTCACCGATCTTCTCTCCTGGCAGTGGATCTTCTTCGTCAACGTGCCGGTCGGAGCGCTCGCCTTGGCGATGACGCAGCGCTTCGTCCCCGAATCGCGGGCCGAGACCGAGCACCGCACCTTCGATCTCGCCGGAGCGGCGAGCGTCACCGGAGGCCTCGTGCTGCTCGTGTACGCGATCGTCAAGGCGCAGTCCTTCGGCTGGGGCTCGGTGCGCACCATCGCCCTGATCGCGGGCGGCCTGGCCCTGCTCGCGGCCTTCACGGCCATCGAGCGCCGGAGCAAAGCCCCGCTCGTGCGGCTGAGCATCTTCCGCCTGCGGACGCTGACGGTCGCCGATACGGTGATGCTTCTCGTCGCCTCGGGGCTGTTCTCGATGTTCTTCTTCGCCCAGCTCTACGTCCAGGAGATCCTCGGCTACAGCCCACTGCGGGCCGGGTTGGCGTTCCTGCCGGTGACGGCGGGGATCGGGATCGGCGCCGCGATCGCCCAGCAGCTCATCCGCCGCATCGGCGTGCGCGCCCTCGCGGTCACGGGAATCTCCATCGCCACGGTCGGGATGCTGGTCCTCACCGGCCTGCCCGTGCACGGCAGCTACACGGGCAACCTGCTCGTCGGACTGATGCCCATGAGCATCGGAATGGGCCTCACCTTCGTGCCGATCACGCTGATGGGTATGGGTAACGTCCACAACGACGACGCCGGACTCGCGTCGGGGCTCTTCAACACGTCGCAGCAGGTCGGCGGCGCGCTCGGGCTGGCGGTCCTCTCGACGCTGGCGGCGAGCCACACCGCCGCGCTCCTGCACGGCGGGACCGGGCAGGCGGCGCGCTTCGCCGCCCTGGTCAGCGGCTACCACGTGGCGTTCTGGGGCGGAGCGATCGTCCTGGGATCGGGCGCGGTGCTCCTGGCACTCGGCCTGCGCCGCCGTCACGTAGTCGGGATCGACGTGACCGCCTCACCCCTGGTGGTGACGTAGGACAATGGAGCCGGACTATGGCTGAGGTCACCAAGCCCCTGCGGGCGGACGCCGAGCGCAACCGGCGCCTGCTTCTCGACGCCGCCGCCGAGGCGTTCGCCGAGCACGGGCTCGACGTCGGCGTGGGTGAGATCGCTCGCCGCGCCGGCGTCGGCCACGGCACGGTCTTCCGCCGGTTCCCGACCAAGGAGCACCTGATCGCCGCAGTCGTCGTCGACCGGATGCATCAGGCGAGCGGGCTGGGCCGCGAGCTCCTCGCCGACCCCGACCCCGGCGGCGCGCTGTTCAAGCTCCTCGCGGCCATGGTCCAGGCCGCCCAGACCGACCGCGCCCTGTTCGAAGCGGTCGCCGACACCTTCCTCGCCAACGAGGACATCCGGGCAGCCCACTCCGACCTCGTCGGGGTCATCGACGAGCTCCTGCGCCGCGCCCAAAAGGCCGGGGCAGTGCGCGACGACGTCGGCGCGCTCGACCTGCTGATGATGTTCAAGGGCGTCTGCGAAGCATCCCGCCCGTTCAACGACGCCGACATCGCCGCGCGCCAGCTCGAGCTCGTCCGCGCCGCACTCCGGCCCGTCGCCGCCGCCGACCGGCTCCAGGGGCAACCGCCCACGCTCGACGACATGGAGCGCGCGTTCCCGCGGGCGGGGTAGGGGCGGGGGGGCGCGGTGGGCGTTGTGCGCCGGACGGGTTGGGGCGGGGGGGCGGGTTGGGGTGCGTGGTGGGCGCTGGCGCGCGCGGTGGG
>DATCEM010000293.1:0-2284 GCA_036510175.1 Solirubrobacteraceae bacterium
CGAGCTCGGCGAGGTCGCGCTCGAGCTCGGCGCGGCGGTCCTGGTCCAGCGCCGCCAGCGACGCCTCGAGCGCGCTCACCCGGGCGGCGGCCTCGGCATCGGGGACGTCGGCCTGCGCTTGGGCCCTGAGCGCCCGCAGCGTTTCGCGGGCTCCGGTCAGGCGCGTCTCGGTGGCGAGAACGGCGCCGCGCACCGCCTCGGCCCGATATCCGACGCGCTCGCCGCAAGCGCGTGCCGCGAAACAGCGACGTGAGAGCTCCTCGCGCTGGGCGCTGCGCTGGGCGAGCGCCGACTCGGCCGCCTCGCGGCGCTTGGCCACGCTCGCGAGCTCACCCTCGAGACCACTCAGCTGACCACGCGCGCCCGCCGCCGCGGCCTCCGCCTGCGCCGCGGCCTGCCGCTGCGTCCGAGCGTCGTCCCGTGCCAGCTCCCATCGAGCCTCGAGCGACTGGCGCTCGAGCCGGGCATGAAGCTCGGCGGCCTCGGCCTGGCGCTTCAAGGGTCTCAGGCGAGAGCGCGCCTCGCGTTCGACGTCGAGCGCGCGGTCGAGGTTGTCCAGGGTTCTGGCGAGCTTCAACTGGGCGCGGCGCCGCCGCTTGCGGTGCTTGCCCAGCCCCGCCGCCTCCTCGATGAGCAGACGGCGATCGCGCGGCTTGGAGGTCACGATCGACTCGACCCGGCCCTGCGAGATGACCGAGTGCATCTCCTTGCCCAGCCCGGTGTCCGAGAGCAGCTCAATCACGTCCACGAGCCGGCACCGGGCACCGGCGATCCGGTACTCGCCCTCGCCTGTGCGATCGAGCCGGCGGAAGATCGAGATCTCAGGGAGACCGAAGGCAAGCGTGCCATCGCTGTTGTCGAGCACGAGCTCGACCTCGGCGCTCCTCGCCGCCTGGCGTCCGGGTACGCCGCCGAAGATCACATCCTGCATCGACTGGCCCCGCACCGCCACCGGCGATTGCTCGCCCATCGCCCAGAGCACAGCGTCGGTGACGTTCGACTTGCCCGAGCCATTCGGTCCCACGACGACGCTTACGCCCGACGCAAACTCGAGCCGCGTGCGATCGGGGAAGGACTTGAATCCCTTTAGGGTGATCGACTTCAGGTGCACAGGAGAACGCGATTCTGCCTCACGGCTCGGTCGCCTCCAGCGCGGCTTGCGCGGCACCCTGCTCGGCGTCCTTCTTGCTTCGGCCCAAACCGCGGCCGACCTCCACCCCGCCGACGAGGGCGCTCACCGAGAACACGCGGTCATGGGGCGGTCCCTCCTCGGATACCACGGCGTAGCGGACGAGCTCGCCCCGCTGCGCGAGCTGCTCCTGGAGCGCCGACTTGAAGTCGACGGGGTTCTCGAGCGCGTCGGCGACCTCGGGCTCGAACGCCTCGCTCACCGCCGCCGCGGTGCGGTCGTAGCCGAACGCCAGATAGCACGCTCCGATTACCGCCTCGATCACCGACGCGAGCACGCGCTCGGTCCGGATCAGCGCCGGCAGGTTAGGTCCGGCACCGGGCGGAGCGGCCGCATAGAGCCGTTCGGGGACCCCGAGCCGCTCGGCGACGACGGCGCACGAGCGCCCCGAGACCGCCTGGGCACGGATCTTGGTCAAACGGCCTGCGCCGAAGCGCTCGGCCTCGAGCCGGGGGTATAGGTGGGCGGTGATCGCCAGCTCGAGCACGGCGTCACCGAGAAAGGCGAGGCGCTCATACGACTCCGAGCGCCGCACGGTCCACGATGCGTGGGTGAACACCTGGGCGGCCAGGTGCTCCGGCAGCTCGTCGAGCAGGGCCTGCAGGGTCTGGTGGGTAGCGGCCGAGCCAGCCGGCAGCCCCGCGTCCGGATTGGGAGTTCGGCCTCCGGCACTCACTACCTAGGACTGCTGCTCGCCATCGACGGGAGCGCCCATGACTGGGGGCCCGGCGCCGCTCGCGAGCACGAAATCGACCGCCTGCTCGACAGTGAGGATCTTCGCGGCCTCCTCGTCGGAGATCTTCACGCCGTAGGAGTCTTCGAGCTCCTGGACCAGCGTGTAGAGATCAAGCGAGTCGGCGACGAGATCCTCTTTGAAGCGGGTGGACTCCGTGATGCGATCCGGATCCACCTCGAGCTCGTCGGCGAGGTGGGCTCGAATCAGGGAAAACACCTCCTCGCGAGTCATCACCGAGACACGCTAGCCGTCGGGCCGGATGGGCGGGAAACGTCCTGGGTCTCGTCCGGCACCGAGCGCAGCGCTCCCGCGGTCTCGAGCGCTGAGCGCGTCTTGGCGATGACATCCTCCTGGACCCC
>DATCEM010000294.1:0-5297 GCA_036510175.1 Solirubrobacteraceae bacterium
GGCGCCGGCCGCCGATGAGGACGTCGAGGTTGTTCGTGAAGGCGCGCCGGATGCCGTCGGCGTAGCCGATCGGAAGCGTCGCCAGGCAGGTCTGGCGATCGCTCACGAACCGCCGCCCGTAGCCTGCGCTGTCCCCGGGGGCGGCCGCCTTGACCGCGGCCACGTAGGAGGTGAGCTCGAGCGCGGGTTCGAGCCCCCGGTCCTCCGCGCTCTCGTTCATGGGATCGAGGCCGTAGAGCGCGATGCCGCAGCGCACGAGATCGAAATGCGACGCGGGCTCGTTGAGTACGGCACCGCTGTTCGCCGCGTGGACGACGATGCCCGGGTGACGGCGCCGGAGCTCGGCGACGAACGGCTCGAAGCGCGCGAGCTGGACCTTGACGAACTCCGAGTCAGGGTCGTCGGCAGTGGCGAAATGGGTCATCGCGCCGGCGAGCTCGAGCGCGGGATTGGCACTCACGGCCTCGGCGACGGCGATCGCCTCGGCACTCACCCGGGTCCCCAGCCGCCCCATCCCGGTATCGAGCTTGACGTGGACGCGAATCGGCCGGTCCGCGGCGGCCGCGGGGGCGATGGTCGAGACGAAGCGCTCACTCCAGGCCACAACGTCAGCGTCGGCCGCCACCGCGAGCGGCAGCTCCTCGATGCTGATCGCGCCCATCACCAGGATGCGCTCGCGAATCCCCGCCGCCCGGACCTCCGCCGCCTCGGTCGCCGTGGCCACCGCGAGCCAGCTCGCCCCGCCCGCCAGCGCCGCCCGGGCCGCCGGCAGCGCGCCGTGCCCGTATCCGTCGGCCTTCACCACCGCGCACAGGAGAACGCGCGGATCGAGCTCCCGGCGGATGCGATCGGTGTTACGTTCGATCGCCGCCAGGTTGACCCGGGCGAGCGCACGCACCATGCCGCTCAGCGTATCGCCCGCGGGAGCGCGTCGATCACGTCGCTGGCGATCACGCCCTCGGGGCCGATCGTCGCCGCCGCCTGGCGTCCCGCGTTGACATGGACGAATACCCCCGCGCAAGCGGCATGGAAGGGATCCATGCCCTTGGCCAGGAAGGCGCCGATCACCCCGGAGAGCACGTCTCCGGTTCCCGCCGTGGCGAGCGCGGGAGCGCCGCCCCGGCTGACCGCGACCCGACCGTCGGGCTGGGCGACGATCGTGTCGTCCCCCTTGAGCACGACGATCGCCTTCGCCTCCGCCGCGGCGCGCCGCGCACACTCCAGGCGCCGCGCCTGAACCGCCTTACTCTCGATCCCGAGCAGCCGCCCGAGCTCACCCGGATGGGGGGTGAGGACCGTCGCCGCCGTGCGGTCGGCCAGCGCCCCGAGCTCGCCGGCGTGGGCATTCAGCCCGTCGGCGTCGATGAGCAGGGGCAACTCGAGCGCGCTGGCGAGCCCGCGGGCGAAGCGCACCGCGCCCGGGTCGCGACCGAGGCCGGGCCCGAGCACGACAGCGTCGACCCGGGCTGCTCGCTCGACCGCCTCGCCCACGGCCGTCGGGTGCAGTGCCCCCTCGCTGTCGCGTAGGGCCACGGTCATCACCTCGAGCAGGCGCCCCTCGAAGATCGCGTGCAGCGAGGCCGGGACGCACGCCGTCACGTAGCCGGCTCCCGCCCGCATCGCCGACTGGGAGGCCATGCACGGCGCGCCCGTGAGACCTGGCGATCCCCCGCACACGAGCACGCTGCCGGCGGCGAACTTCGTCGACGCCACGCCACGACGCGGGATTCCCTCGCTCACCCCCGAGTCGATCAGGCCGATCCGCGGATCGGCCGGTCCCCCGGGAGGGATCCCGATGTCGACCACGCGGACCGCGCCGGCATGCTGCTTTCCCGGGGCGATCCACAGGCCGGGCTTGGCGGCATGGAACGTCGCGGTGGCGTGCGCGCGCACCGCCGCGCCGGAGACCATGCCCGTCGAGGCGTCGACACCGCTGGGGACGTCGCAGGCGACGAGCACCGATCGATCCCGAGCCGCGTTGACCTCCTCGATGGCGCCCGCGACGGGCTCGCGCGGCTCTCCGGCGAACCCCGTCCCGAGCATCGCGTCGACGACCGCCGCCGCGCCGGTGAGCGCCGCGGCGCCGAACGGCTGCGGCGGGCGTCCGGGCAGCCGGTCGAGGTTGGCGCGCGCATCGTCGCGGTAGTCGTCGGCCGCGCCGAGCAGGAGCACGTCGACCTCGCGCCCCCGCTCGCGCAGGACGCGCGCGGCGACCAGCCCGTCGCCGCCGTTGTTCCCCTTGCCGCACACGACGGCGATGCGCCCGGCGGATGCGAGCTCGGCCACAAGCTCGGCCAGGCCGGTCCCGGCCCGCTCCATGAGCTCGACCCCGGGCATCCCGAGCTCGCCGATCGCCCACTCGTCGAGGGCGCGCTGCTCAACGGCGTCGGGGAGAGGTTCGAGCCAGTCCTGGAGAGTCATCTCAGGACTGAACCTACCCACTCGGGCGGGCTCCGAGCGGCACAGGGTTTCCCTGACTACACCGTCACCGCGACCGCCGCGGCGTCGCGACGGGTGTGCGTGAGCGAGATCTCGACCTCGACGCCGAGCTCGGCCGCGCGCGCGGCGGCGGCTCCGTGAAGCCGGACGCGCGGCGGGCCGTCACCGCCGCCGAGCACCTCGACGTCGCGGAAGCTCCAAGCCACGAGCCCGAGTGCCTTCGCCACCGCCTCCTTGGCGCAGAAGCGTGCCGCCAGGTGCTGGCCGGGCCGCGCCCGGCCCGCCGCGTAGGCGCGCTCGCCGTCGGTGAACAGGCGCTCGGCGAGCCGAGGGCGGCGTGCCAGCGCCTGCTCGAGCCGATCGATCTCCAGCAGGTCGACGCCCACGGACATCGCCGCTCACTCCACCGTGACCGTCTTGGCCAGGTTGCGCGGCTGGTCGACGTTGAGCCCCTTCTTGCGCGCGATGTAGTACGCGAGAAGCTGGAGCGGGATCACCGCGAGGAGCGGCGAGAGCATCCAGTCGGTGGCCGGGACGCGAATCACCCGGTCGGCGTGACGCCCGATCTCGTCGTTGCCCTCGGTGACCACGGCGATCACGTGGGCGCCGCGCACCCGCACCTCCTGCATGTTCGAGACCACCTTCTCGAGCACCGGTGAGTCGGTGGCCACGACGACGACCGGCGTGTTCTCGTCGAGCAGGGCGATCGGACCGTGCTTCATCTCCCCGGCGGGATACGCGTCGGTGGCGATGTAGGAGATCTCCTTGAGCTTGAGCGCGCCCTCGAGCGCGACGGGCAGGCCGACGTGACGCCCGAGGTAGAGGAAGAACTCGGCGTGACAGTGCTCCGCCGCGATCTCCTCGAGGTCGCTGAGTCCGTGCTCGAGCATCTCGGCGATCGCGTGCGGGAGGCGCTTGAGCTCGGTGATCGTCCCCCTCAGCGCATCGGGCTCGAGCGTCCCCCGGAGCTCGGCAAGCCTCAGCGCGAGCAGGTACATCGCGGCGACCTGGCACACGAACGTCTTCGTCGCCGCGACGCCGATCTCCAGGCCCGCACGGGTGTAGAGGACGCCGTCGGCGTCGCGGGCCGCCTGCGATCCCATGATGTTCGTCACCGCGAGCACCCGCGCCCCGCGCTCGCGCGCCGTTCTCATGGCCATCAGCGTGTCCGCCGTCTCGCCCGACTGCGAGATCCCGACCACGAGGTCCCCGGGTCCGATGACGGGATCGCGGTAGCGGTACTCCGAGGCGACATCGACCTCCACCGGCACCCGCGCCCACGTCTCGATCGCGTAACGGCCGATCAGCCCGGCGTGGTAGGAGGTTCCGCACGCAATCACCACGATCCGCCGCACCCCCCGCAGGAACTCGTCGTCGATCGATCCCATGTCCCCGAGGTCGACTCCGTCCTCGCGCGCGGCGCGCTCGCCGATCGTCTCCGCCACGGCGTCGGCCTGCTCGTGGATCTCCTTGAGCATGAAGGTCTCGTAGCCCTGCTTCTCGGCGGCCTCGGCGTCCCAGTCGATCTCCACCACCTCGCGCTCCACCGGCTCTCCCCCGGCGGTGAGGAACTCGACGCCGGCCGGGCGCAGCACGACGATCTCGTCGTCGTTGATGTACTGGACCTGGCGCGTCTCGCGCAGGAACGCGGGGACGGCCGAGGCGATGAACTGCTCGCCCTCGCCGCGGCCGATGATCAGCGGGCACTCCTTGCGCGCCCCCACGATCAGCCCCGGCTCGTCGGCGCTCATGGCGACGAAGGCGTAGTGCCCGCGGAGCTCGCCGTAGGCGCCGCGCACCGCTTCGACGAGGTCGCCGTCGTTGTGGCGCGCGACGAGGTGGGCGATGACCTCGGCGTCGGTCTCCGAGGTGAACACGGCGCCGTCGCGCTCGAGCTCGTCCTTGAGCGCGAGGTAGTTCTCGACGATCCCGTTGACCACGATATGCACGCGATCGGCGGTGTCGAAGTGCGGATGGGCGTTCTCCTCGGTGACCCGCCCGTGCGTTGCCCAGCGCGTGTGGCCGATCCCCGTCCCGACCTCCGTGCGTTCGGCCAGGGCGACCCCGCTCGCCTGGGCCTGCTCACGGGCGTCGAGGACGACGCGCAGCGCGCTCAGGTTGCCCACCGCGCGGACCGAGTCGATCCGGTCACCGTTGAGGACGGAGATGCCAGCGCTGTCGTAGCCGCGGTACTCGAGCTTCTCGAGCCCGGCCAGGAGGAGGGGGCGAGCAGAACGGGGTCCGACGTAGCCGACGATGCCGCACATGAGCGCTCACTGCTCCTGTCTCGAGGGTCGAGCCGCATCGGCGGCCCGCGGACACAGTCACTTTCCCCAGCGTCCGAGCCGCCAATGGTAACCGTTATCGTGGCTCGCTCATGAGCACGCGCGCATGGATGATCTTTGCCGCCGTCTCGACGCTGTGGGGAATCCCCTACCTCCTCATCAAGATCGCGGTCAACGGCGGCGTCACGCCGGGAGTGCTCGCCTGGGGGCGAATCACCCTCGCCGCGCTCGTGCTCCTGGCCCTCGCCCGCCGATCCGGGTCCCTGCGCGCCCTGCGCGGCCGCTGGCGCTGGCTCGCCCTCTACGGAGTCGTCGAGGTCTCGATCCCCTTCCCCCTCATCGCCGCCGGGGAGCAGCGCATCTCCTCCTCGCTGGCGGCGATCATCATCGCCACGGTGCCCCTGCTCGTTGCCTTGATGGCGCTCCGCTTCGATCCCGCGGAGACGGCGAGCGGGAAGCGCCTGGTCGGGCTGTGCACGGGCCTGCTCGGCGTGATCGTCCTCGTCGGCCTCGACGCGGCGGGCAACCTGAGGACACTGTTCGGGGCGGCGGCGGTCCTCGTGGCGGCGGTCG
>DATCEM010000295.1:0-4916 GCA_036510175.1 Solirubrobacteraceae bacterium
GCGCGAGCACCGGTGCCCGATCTCTGATCAGGCAGTCCGTTCGGCGGCGGCATGGAGGAAGTCCCCGCCGCCGAGCAGCGCGTCGAGCGCCCGGGTCAGGAGCGCCACCGGGACCGACGCTGCGTAGCCCGCCAGCAGCGAGGCTCCACCCTCGGTCAGGCAGCGGTCGAAGAGCCGGAACTGGAGGCTCCACGTCGTCGTGATCAGAGGTGTCGCGGGGCGCACGTCGATGCTCGTGTAACCCGCCGCGCCGAGCGCCGCGTGCAGCCCTTGGGCGGTGAAGTGGGTGCGGTGACGCGGCAGTTCGAGGGGGAACCAATACTCGCCGAAAGCCCGTCGCTGCCACGAGCCCCAGTTAGGGACGATCACCGCGAGCCGGCCGCCGGGGCGAAGCGCGTCGTGGGCTCGCCGCAGATCGAGCTGCGGGTCGATTACGTGCTCGAGCGAGTGGCGGAAGACCGCCGCGTCCACTGACCCAGCCTCGAGGCCAACGGTCGCGAGGGTGCCGTCGCGGACCTCGGCGCCGCGGTGGCGTGCGACAGCCGCCGCGTCCGGCGAGGGCTCGATGCCGAGCACCGCCCAGCCTGCGGCGATCCACGAGGCCGCGAGGTCACCTCGTCCGCAGCCGACGTCGAGCAGCCGTCCCGCCGCTCTCCCGCGCCCGAGCGTGGCCAGCGGGAAGCGACGGTCGCGGGCACGCTGAACGCGCGCCATCACCGCGGCGAGCAGCCCCTGCGAGAGGGCAAACGGCGCGTACTGCTCGGGATAGAGAGCGGCTAGCTCGTGCTCCTCGGCCAGCGGCAGCGTGGTCCCCGATCCACAGCGCTCGCAGGTATGGACATCCCACGTTCCCGGCACTCCGTGCATTCGGTCACGTCCGGTTAGCGTTGGCCGCGCCTGCAGTGGGCCATGGCAGGCGAGACAGCGGGCGACCTCGGTCACCGGGACTTCGGATGGCGCCTGAGATCCCTCACCCCGTGGGCATCCGGTCGGCCTCGCGCTCGGGATCCTCTTGCTCCTGCGGCGCGGGCTCGCCGGTCCGCGTCCGCTCCTCGAGCAGAGCCAGGCGCTGCGCCAGCACCCGGTTCTGGTCGGCGAGACGCGAGACGGAAACCGAGAAGTGCAGCAGGAGGAGAAGCACGAAGGCGAGCGCGACGACGAAGAGCGCGTTTGAAGGGGTGGCGATGCCCACCGCGCTCGAGAGGGTGGAGAGCAGGTGCTTCCAGATCGCCAGCACGAGCATGACGAGCGCCGCGGCCATCCACAGCAGCGCGTAGCGCTCGCGCAGCCGGCGGCGGCGGACGAGCTCGAAGACGCCGACGAGGACGAGCAGCGCGAAGCCGATCGCGGCTATCTGAATCCGCGACCCCATGGTCAGTGGGCGCTCGACACCGGCGCGGGCTCGCCGGGCTCGACGACGGCTCGGCGGCGCATAAGTCCGGCGAGCAGGGCCAGCGAGACCTTGATCATGTAGTAGAGGGAATGCGTCTTACCGATCGAGGAGCGGCCGCTGTCGCGGACATGCATCCGTACCGGCACCTCGGCCATCCGCAGCCGGTGCGCGTGGACCATGAGGATCGCCTCGACCTCGGGGTAATCGTGCGGGTAGTCGCGTGCGAAGAGGGCGATGGCGCGGCTGTTGTAGAGGCGAAAGCCCGAGGTGGGGTCGCTGATCGGCTGCCCGACGATCCGCGTGAGCACGAAGGCGAACACGTGGATCCCCGTACGCCGGCTGATCGGCGCCGGATAGCGGTAATCGGCGGTGATGAAGCGTGAGCCGCACACCATGTCGACACCGGGTCCGCTGAGCATGGCGTCGAGCAGCTTCTCCAGCTCGGCCGGCTCGTGCTGCCCGTCACCGTCCACCTGGGCGACGTAGTCGTAACCGTGCTCGAGCGCGTAGACGAAGCCCGCCTGGACGGCGCCGCCGATCCCCAGGTTGAACGGGAGCTTGACCACCGTGGCGCCGGCTGCTCGGGCGCGCGTCGCCGTGTCGTCGGTCGAGCCGTCGTCGACGACGATCACGTCGAAGTCGGGCGCTCGCTCTCGCAGCGCCCTGACGACCTGGGCTACGGCACCCGCCTCGTTGTATGCGGGAACGACTGCCAGCAGCCTGCCCGAACCTCGCTCCACACCTGAAGGAAACGTCGGCTCACGGCCGGAGTTGCGGTGATTGAAAGCGTCGTCTCGCATTCGCTGCCACGCATGTTGCCAGCATGTGACCCTATTATCGCCCCGATGTTCGCGCAGGCGTACGGAACTGCCGTAGCGATCGTCCTCGTCTCCGTGCTCGTCGGGCGGGCGATCTGCAAGTTCTGCGGGGGTACCCAACGGTGGTGGAGCGCCCCGGCCGTGGGGTTGGCCTCGCTGATCGTGCTCACCGCTGCCGCCATCAAGCTGCCGGGCCGCGGCCTGGCAGCCGCGATCGTGTGCGGGCTCGCCGTGCTCGTGGCGGTCGTCTACCTGCTGTGGAAGGCTCGCCCGCGGTTCCCGGTGGGCGATCTCCTCGTCGGTGGGTCCTCGCTCCTCGGGGCGTCGATCCTCTTCATCGCGAGCGGGAGGGTGGGCTTGCCGGGGCCCACGTGGGACAACGACATGGCCGTTCACCTGCTCGCCGGGGAGGCGCTGCGCTCCTCGCGGATGGCCAAGTTCTACGGGGGCCTGCTCACGGGCTACCCCACGGGACCGCACAGTCTCGCGGCGACGCTCGACACCGCGTTCGGCGTGCCGCTCGACATGGTGTTCGTCGGCCTGCTCCTGGCCACCGTGGGCATCACCGCGCTCGTGGCGGCGGACGTTCTCGCCAAGGAGGCGCTGTGGCGGCGCGTGATCGTCGGCGTGCTGTGCTCGCTCGCGTACATGGTCGTCGCCTACTTCGGCACGGCCGAGTTCAAGGAGACGATCATGGCCGCGCTCGTGCTCGGCTTCGTGCTCCACCTGGAGCAGGTGCGCGCGGGCTGGGGCGAGGCGACCCCGGCGCGGCGCCTCGGGCTCGCGCTCCCGGGCGGCCTGCTCGCGGCCGGCGCCGTGTACACGTACAGCTACCTCGGCCTGGCCTGGTTCGGCGCGACGCTCGCGCTCTGGGCCGTGGCCGAGACCGCGCGCCGCCCGGCGCTCGCGCTCGGGTGGCTGTCGTTCACCCGGATCAAGGGGGCGGCTCCGTGGGTGGCCGCGTTCATCGTCCTCGGGCTCATCGCCCTGATCCCGATCGCCCACGACGTGGAGATCTTCTTTCGCTCGCTCGGGCTCTCGCCGGCGGGGAGCGGCGCCATCTCGACGAGCACCCTGGGCAACCTCCCCGGCCCGGTGCCGCCTTACGAAGCCTTGGGCCTGTGGTGGAGCCCGGATTTCCGCTACCCGGCGGCGAACGGGTTCCAGGCGGGCGAGCTCTCCGTGCTCGCCCTCGCTGCGCTCGGCTACGCCCTGGTGTGGTCGGTGCGCCGACGCGAGCTCGTGCTCCCCTCGGCTCTCGCCGGCTCGGCCCTGATCTGGCTCTTTACCGTGAACACGCAGTCACCGTACGTCACGGCTAAGTCGCTGATCATCGGCGCCCCGCTGGTCATGGCGCTCGTCCTCCGAGCGCTGCTCACGCGCTCTGAGCGCAAGGGCCCGAGTCGCGCCGTGTGGGCAGTTGCCGCGACGCTGTACTGCGCCTTCGCGGCGTACTCGAGCTACGGCGCGCTGCGCACCGAGCCCGTGCAACCGCCCGAGGCCGGGCTCGAGCTCGCCGCCTTCCACCGGCGGATCGGCGATGTCCCGGTGTTGTTCCTCGGCATCGACGATTTCGCATCCTGGCAGCTTCGCGACTCCCCCGTGGACTCGCCCGCCTCATCGTTCTCGCTCAACGCGGGCCTGGTGATCACCTGGCCCGAGAAGCCCTTCAACGGACTGGCGCTCGACTTCAACTCGATCGCGCCCGGAGATCTCGATCGCTTTCCCTATGTGATCACGACCAACACTCCGTACGCCAGCCAGCCGCCGGCGAACTTCCATCTGGTGGCGCGGGGGCGGCTCTACGAGCTGTGGAAGCGCACCGGACCCACCGTGCCCTTCCAGACGCTGGACCCGCCGGGCCAGCCGGGCAAGATCCTCGACTGCCACACCCCTGCCGGCGCGAAGATCGCCGCCTCGCGCGGCCAGGCGACGCTGATGGTGGAGCCCGTGACCGCACCCGGCGTCTCGCTCTCGGCCGGCGAAACGGGCACGATGTCGCTCGCGCTGCCGCCGGGTAAATGGGAGATCTCGGCGGAGTACATCAGCTACTTCAACCTCGACTTCCGCGCTCAGGGAGAGCACTGGAAGATGCCGGCATACCTGGGACGCAACGGCCCATTCTTCGCCGTCGGCGAAGTCACCGGACACGGCACCCATTCGCCGGTCAAGGTCACCGCCACCGCTGAGCGTCCATCGCCGTTGACCGGCGGGGACGTAACCGCGGTCAGCGTCTACGAGCTCGCCGCCACGGCGGTGCCCGACACCCGCGGGGTCGTCCCCTTGAACGACGCGTGCGGGAGGTACGTCGACTGGTACCGGCTGACATGACGTCGATCTCGAGCGCCGGCCCCGCGTCGCGGGCTCGGCTGTCGATCATCATCGTCGCCCACGATTCGCTCGCCGACCTGCGCGCCGCGCTGCCCCCCCTGCTCGCCGAGCTTGACCCCGAGGACGAGGTCATCGTCGTCGACAGCGGCTCCTGCGACGGGCTCGCGGGGGAGCTCGAGCACATCGCCCCCCCGGCACGGCTGATCACCGCTCCCGGCAACGTCGGCTTCGCGGCCGGAGCGAACCTCGGGGGCGCGGCGGCCCAGGGCGAGCTCATCGTCCTCCTGAACCCCGATGCCCGCGTGCAACGAGGATGGTCGCAGGCGATCCGAGCGCCATGGGGGGGTCCGTGGGCCGGCTGGATGGCACTCGTG
>DATCEM010000296.1:0-3400 GCA_036510175.1 Solirubrobacteraceae bacterium
GGGATCTACCACGCTTTGCACGACCGGCTCCTGAGCCTTCCCGACTACTGCGAGCTGTGGCCGGCGCACCTCGGCGGCTCGATGTGCGGAGGTCCCGGGATGGACCTGAAGATCGCCTCGACCATCGGCTTCGAGCGCGCCCACAACGACATGCTCCAGATCGCCGGCGAAGACGAGTTCGTCCGGCAGGCGCTGGACAAGCTCGGCCCTCAGCCTCCCAACTTCGAGACCATCGTGGAGCTCAACCGGGGTCCACTGCTCACCCACGGCGTCGATCTGCTTCCGCTCGCGCCGCGCCAGGTCGAGCTCAAGCGGGCGAGCGGAGCCCTGCTCGTCGACGTGCGGACCGACGTGCAGTTCGACGATTTCCACATCCCCGGTTCGGTATGCATCCCGCTGACCCGAGCCGGGTTCGGCTCGAAGCTCGCCTGGCTCGCCGAGCGCGATCAAGAGGTCGTGCTCATCGGGCGCGACGACGACGACGCCCAGCGCGCGGCGATCCCGGCGATCGCCGTGGGGATCCGCAACCTCGCCGGCTATGCCCACGGCGGTTTGACGAGCTGGCGCCTGGAGAAGCGACCCGTCGATCGCATCGAGCGCGAGACGGTGGAGCAGATGCACGACCGCCTCGAGGCCGACCCGAGCCTCCAGATCCTCGACGTGCGCGACGTGAACGAGTGGAACGCCGGTCACATCCCGGGGTCGCTGTTCAAGTGCTGGCACGACATCGCCGAGTTGCCGGCCGGCCTCGACCCCGGGAAGCCGGTGGCCGTGATCTGTGGTTCGGGTCAGCGGGCCGCCACCGCCGGAAGCCTCGTCCAGCGCTTCGGCGCAGAGCGCGTGTTCCATATCGTCGATGGGGGCGTCGCAAAATGGGGCCAGCTCGGCCATCCCCTCGAGGAGTCTCAGCCCGCGGAGAGCACCTCGGCGGCGGCTTAAGCTCGCGCCGCCGGGCGGCAAGGGGGTCCTCGCCGCGGGGGTGTCGTGCATTAGCATGTGAGCGCAGCGCAAGCGGAAGAGGCCGATGAGCTAAATGCCAGGCGTCCAACGGGTCGGTCCCGTCACAGCGGCAGGCGCGGCCGGACCCTCGGAGCCTCCCGGGCCGCCAGCACGCCGCACCGCGCGCCAGGGCGAGTTCCTCGCGGGCGACGGAATTCGCGGGATCGGGATGGTCTGCATCATCATGGCCCACCTGCTGGGGGGCGCGCTCGTGCTCGACGGCGTCTTCAGCGAGGGCTTTCGCGGTGCCTACGGCGAGCTGCCCGGGATCATCGGATCCGGATTCCAGCTCGGCCTGCCCATGTTCTTCGTCCTCTCGGGGTACCTGATCTCGAGGCCGTGGGTCCGCGCCTATGTCCTCGACCGGCGTACCCCATCCGCACGCCGCTACATACGCAGCCGCGTCCTGCGCATCGTGCCGGTGTTCTGGCTCATCGGCGGGCTCATGCTCTTCCAGTACGGAAGCCATGGCGCCTCCCTGCTCGATCTCACGGAGATCTTCGGGTTCGCCCAGATCTACCACGAGACCGCGGCCTCGCTGTTCATCGGGCAGGCGTGGACGATCGACGTGGAGGTGGCCTTCTACGTGTTCGTTCCCATCGGCGCTTGGCTGCTCACCGTGGGCACCCGGCGCGTCATCGCCCTCACCGGACGCAGTCTCAGCCGTCGCGAACGGGTCGCCGTCTTGGTGAGCCTGCTCGCCGTGGCGACGGTGGCGAGCGCGTACGTGCGCGGCACCACGGCGCCGGGGGCGGGACTGAACGAGAGCCTGCCGGCGACCTTCTACTACTTCGGCCCCGGAGTGGCCCTCGCCGCGCTCGAGCTCGAGTTCACAGGACCCCTCGCACGGGCCCGTCTGCGCCGCCTCGCGCCGTTCTTCGGCCTGAGCGCCGCCGCGATCGCGGTGGGCCTGTCGGTGGCCGAGTCACATGACACGTTCGCCCTGATCCGCACGCGTGGCGCGCTCGCCGTGGCGGCGGGAGCCGGGCTGGCACTCGGAGCGCTGCTCGCGCGCCAGCTCGGCCGCGGCGATAGCCCCCGCTGGGTCGACAATCGCCTCACCCGCTGGCTCGGTGCCCGCTCGTATCCGTGCTACCTCCTCCAGAGCGCGTCGATCGCGACGGCGGTGGCCGTGATCGGGCGTGTGGGAGGAGGCCCGTGGATCGAGCTGCTCGTCCTGACGGCGTTCGTGGTTCCGGTGACCATTGCCTTCGGGGCCGTGGTCCACGCGACGATCGAGCGCCCGCTGCTCACATGGGGCCACGGTCAGCGGCATCGGACCGCCGTTCCCCGAGCCGAGGGGCCGGCCGAACCGGCACCGCTCGATCAGCGCGTGCTGGCCCCCGTCATCGCCACGAGAGTCGACGCTCCCTAACGCGCTAGCCGTCTGACCGACGTCGGTCAGGCAGACCTCGGTCCGCCGGCGGCTGCTCGGGCCCGGCCACGAGAAAGGAGACGAAGACCGACGCCGCCACATAGGCCAGGGCGATGGCCAGGAGGTGGATGAAGGAGTCCCGTCCCGTCATCGCCGCCACGGCGATCGCCGCGGCGAAGCCCGCGACGCAAGCCGCCATCCTCATCGAGCGCTTCACCGGCCGACCACACGGCGATTATCTTGGCGGCTCCCATCGCGGTCAAATGGCAAGCGCAGCGATGCGGTCGGGCCGCGGGGGCTGCGACGGGTCGACCGGTTCCTACACAGCTCCTACGTTGGTCCGAGGTTGCTCTAACGCGCGGGTCTCATCGTGGCCGGACAGAACGACGATGAATCCGCGCCTCCTTCCCTCGGCCAGCGTCGCCCGATCGGTGTTGCGAACCCAGAGCGACACCCGTCTCACCGACCTCGCCCGCGCCGGCTCGGAACCCGCTTTCGAAGCGATCGTCGCCCGCTACCAGCGCTCACTCGTGCGTTACTGCGCCCGCATGGTGGGTGAGGGGGACGCCGAGGAGGCCGTGCAGGAGGCCCTGCTCAAAGCGCACGCGGCGTTGCTCGCGGGAGAGCCCGTGCGCCGGCTGGCGCCATGGCTGCACGTCGTCGCCCACAATACGGCGCTCAGCTACCTGCGCGCCCGCTCCTCGCGCCCCCAGTCCGCCGACGCTGACTACGAGTTCTGCGCGACGATGGACTCTTCGGCGGAATACCGCCAAGAGCTCGGCGAGGTCCTGGAGGCCGTCCGCTCGCTCCCCGATCGACAGCGTGACGCGATCGTCATGCGTGAGTTCGAGGGGCGCAGCTACGAGGAGATCGCCGCGCGGCTCGGCTCCAGTCAAGGCGCCGTCCGTCAGCTGCTGCACCGCGCGCGCAGCTCAGTGCGCGAGCGACTCGCGGCGCTGCTCCCGCTCGAGCCGCTCCTGCGGTGGGCGTTCACCGGCGCCGGCGGCGCCGAGACCGGCGGTGCGA
>DATCEM010000297.1:0-2434 GCA_036510175.1 Solirubrobacteraceae bacterium
GTGCCCGGGGGCCCGAGCCGGGCGCCGGCGGGACGCCGGAATGACCCTCCCGGTTGGTCGGTGGAGGGCGGTGTGGATCTAGGATTGGCTCAGGAACCAATCAACCCCGCGACAGAAGGGTCTGAGGATCAGTGGCCGAGAGCATCACGATCACCGACAACCGCACTGGTGAGTCCCTCGAGATCCCGTTCGAGAACGGGGGCATCTCCGCGGCCCAGTGGTCCAAGCTCCTGCCCGGTACCTGGTTCTTCGATCCCGGCTTCACGACGACGGCGGCGTGCGAGAGCGCCATCACCTTTCTCGACGGCGAAGAGGGGATCCTCCGCTACCGGGGCTACCCCATCGAGCAGCTGGCCCAGGACTCGACCTACCTGGAGGTGGCCTACCTCCTCTTGAACGGTGAGCTCCCGACCACCGACGAGTACGAGGTGTGGCAGCGGGAGATCACGCTGCACACCTTCATCCACGAGAACGTGAGGAAGCGGTTCCTCGAGGGGTTCCACTACGACGCCCACCCGATGGGGATGCTGGTGTCGGCGGTGGCCGCCCTGTCCACCTTCTACCTCGACGCCAAGGACATCTTCGACGTCGAGTCGCGCAACAAGCAGATCATCCGGCTCATCGCCAAGATGCCCACCCTGGCCGCCGCCGCCCACCGGTTCAGCGTGGGCATGCCGTTCGTCTACCCGGACAATTCCCTTCCCTTCACGTCGAACTTCCTGTCCATGATGTGGAAGATCGCCGAGCCCCGCTTCGAGGCCGACCCCGTCCTGACCCGGGCCCTCGACGTCCTGTTCATCCTCCACGCCGATCACGAGCAGAACTGCTCGACCACCGCCATGCGGACTGTCGGCTCGTCCCACGCCGACCCGTACTCGGCCACCGCCGCCGCCGCCGCCGCCCTGTACGGGCCGCGCCACGGAGGGGCCAACGAGGCGGTGATCCGGATGCTCACCGACATCGGCTCGATCGACAACGTCGGGTCCTTCATCACGTCGGTGAAGGAGGGATCGGGTGGGAGGCTCCAAGGCTTCGGGCACCGCGTCTACAAGAGCTACGACCCCCGGGCCACCATCATCAAGCGGACCGCCGACGAGGTCTTCGCCGTGACCGGCAAGAACCCGCTGCTCGACATCGCAACCGAGCTCGAGAAGATCGCGCTCGGCGAGGAGTACTTCGTCTCACGCCGGCTCTACCCGAACGTCGACTTCTATTCGGGGCTGATCTACCAGGCCCTCGGACTGCCGATGGCGATGTTCCCCGTCATGTTCGCGATCGGGCGCACGAGCGGCTGGATCGCGCAGTGGCTTGAGATGGTGCAGGACCCCGAGCAGAAGATCGCGCGACCGCGCCAGATCTACACCGGCGCGCGCGGGCGCGACTACGTGGCGCTGGCTGATCGCGGCTGACGCCGTGATCCCCAGCTAGAGCACCAGAGCCGAGCCGTTCTCTCGCAGCCAGGCGGCCGCCTGGCGCCAGCCGGGGCAGCGGCTTTCGAGCAGCGCCCAAAAGCGCTTCGAGTGGTCGGCCACCTCGAGGTGACAGACCTCGTGCCACACGACGTAGTCGAGGACGCGCTCCGGGGCAAGCAACAGGCGCCAGTTGAAGCTCATCGCGCCGCCGCTCGCGCAGCTCGCCCAGCGCGTGCGCTGATTGCGGATCGCCAGGCTCGTGTAGCGGCTCCCGGCGAGCGCGGTCGCGCGGTCGAGGCGACGCGTCAGCTCCTCACGCGCAGCTCGCCGGTACCACCGCTCGAGCGCGTCCGGCGCCTCAGTGCCGGCCGGAACGAGCAACGTGTCGCCGCTGCGATGAACCCGCCTGCGGCCAGGCTCAACGACGACCCGCAGGCGCCCGTCGAGGTAGGGCAGCCAGCCCTCGCCGGGCACGAGGCGCTCCCGCGCGAGGGCGAGCTCCGCGAGCCGACGCTCGATCCACGGTGCCAGCTCGCTGACGGCCTCAGCTGCCGCGCGCGCCGGCGCGCGCGGCGGCAGCACCACCTCGACGCCGCGGTGAGGGTCGATGCGCACGCGCACCCGTCGCGCGCGAGGCGCGCGACGAACGCTGTAGACGATCTCGGAAGCCATGCGGGCGCGGACGCTAGCGCCTGGGCGTGACGCTCACGCCGACGCACGCTCCTGCGGTCGCATCAACTTCAAAGCCGAGAGGATCGCCCGCGTCGCCGGCGATCGATTGAGCGTGTAGAAGTGGATCCCGGGAGCGCCCGCGCCGAGCAGCTCAGCGCATTGCAGTGTCGAATAGGCGACGCCGAGATCCTGAACGGCGTCGGCGTCCTCGCCGCACTCCTCGACGGCCGCACGCAGGCCGTCGGGTACGGTGATACCGCCCAGCGCCAGGAACCGCTCGATCTGCCCTGCACTCGTGATCGGCATGATCCCCGGCACGATCGGGACCTCGATGCCGGCGGCGCGGGCCC
>DATCEM010000298.1:0-3737 GCA_036510175.1 Solirubrobacteraceae bacterium
GTGCGCGGCCGGGGCGGGCTTCGCTGCGGCGCCGGCGCCGCCGGCCACCGTGTTACCCCCGGCGGCGGCGGCGTGATTTTGGCTGGCGGCCGATCCCTTGGCCGCGTTGATCGCCGACTGGTACTGGCCGAGCCCCGAGCCCCCCTTGGTGGTGGACGAGCTCGGCTTCAGCGCGACGAGCCAGAGCGTGAAGAAGAGAACCGTGGCCACGAGCAGGCCGAGGAGCGGGCGCGAGACGTGAGTCATCACGGCCATTTTCGGCAGCGATGGCCACCTACATGAGGCCCGGCGGACGCCTTTGGACGGTCCCGTGGCCCTCCCCAACAAGCGCGGCCCGCGAACTGCTGTCGCTTGGTCCCGCCCCGCGGGACTGAACGACATAAGTTCGGCTCAGGGGCCTGGCCCTACGCCAGCCGCAGTCCCAGCTCGCGGAGCTGTGCGGGCTCGACCGGCGCGGGCGCGCCGGTCAGTGGGTCAGCGCCGCTCGCGGCTTTGGGAAAGGCGATGACCTCACGGATGTTGTCGCGCCCGGCGAGGATGGCGATGATCCGGTCGATCCCCATCGCGATCCCGCCGTGGGGCGGTGCGCCGTAGCGGAGCGCGTCGAGGAGGAAGCCGAACCGGGCTTGAGCCTCGTCGCGGTCGATGCCGAGGAGCTCGAACACGCGTTGCTGGGTCTCGATCCGATTGATACGGATCGAGCCGCCGCCGATCTCGGCGCCGTCGAGGACCAGGTCGTAGGCGCGTGACTTGGCTGACCCGGGATCGTCGAGGTCGCCGGTGGGAGCGGTGAACGGGTGATGGGTCGCGTCCCAGCGCCCCTCTTCCGCGCGCCACTCGAAGGCGGGGAACTCGACGACCCAGAGGATGTCGTGGCGGCCCTCGGGGATCAGGTCAAAGCGCTGGGCGAGCTCGAGCCGGAGCGCACCGAGCGCCTGGCGGGCGGTCGGCGCAGCGTCGGCGACGATCAAGAGCAGGTCGCCGGGGGAGGCATCGAGCCGCTCGTTGACGGCGGCGATCTCCTCGGGCGTGAGGAACTTGGCGATCGGGGAGCGCCAGCCGTCGGGACCTACGAACGCCCACACCAGCCCCTTCGCCCCATGTTGGCGGGCCAGCTCGGTGAGGCCATCGAGCTCGGAGCGGGGCAGCTCGCGGGCGCCGGCGTTCAGGCCGCTGACGATGCCGCCGGCCGCGACGGCTCCGGAGAAGACCTTGAATTCCGCGCTCGCCACCGCTTCGGAGAGATCCCGCAGCTCGAGGCCGAAGCGGGTATCCGGGCGGTCGCTGCCGAAGCGTCCGACCGCCTCCTCGTAACACATGCGCGGCCACGGTGGCGTCGCAAGAGCAAATCCTGAGCGCTCGAACACGGTCCCCATGACCGCCTCCATGACCTCGATCACGTCCTCCTCCTCGACGAAGGACATCTCGAGGTCGAGCTGGGTGAACTCGGGCAGGCGGTCCGCCCGCGAGTCCTCGTCGCGGAAGCAGCGCACAACCTGGTAGTAGCGCTCGAGCCCGCCCACCATGAGAAGCTGCTTGAAGAGCTGCGGAGACTGCGGCAGCGCGTAGAAGGAGCCCGGCGCGGTGCGCGCGGGGACGAGGAAATCCCGTGCTCCCTCGGGTGTCGAGCGGGTGAGGAAGGGCGTCTCGATCTCGAGGAAGTCACGGTCGTTGAGGACCTCGCGCATCGTCCGGATGACCTCATGCCGAAGCTCGAGCGCCTCGCGCATCGGGGTGCGGCGGAGATCGAGGGCGCGGTGGCGCAGCCGCAGGTTCTCGTCGACGTCGACGTCCTCGTCGATGGGAAAGGGCGGCGTGTCGGCGTCGGCGAGGACCTCCACGGCCGCCACGGACAGCTCGATCTCGCCCGTCGGGAGATTCGGGTTAACGTTCTGGGGATCACGAAGGGCGAGCACACCAGATGCGGTGAGGACATCCTCAGAGCGCAGCCCGTGAGCTACGCGATGGGCCTCCGGAGCGGTCTCGGGATGGAACACAAGCTGGAGGATCCCTGAGCGGTCGCGCAAATCGATGAAGATCAGCCCGCCGTGGTCGCGCCGGCGATGCACCCAGCCGGCGACGCGCGCCGGCGCGCCCGCCTGCTCGGCGCAGAGCAGCCCACACCACACGTCGCGGTACTCGTTGGGTCGGGGCAGGTGCTTCATGCTCATACCAGGCGACTCCCGCGCAGGATCGTCGGGATGATCGCCCCGAGCTCGACCTCGTGTTGCTCACCTGAGGCCATGTCCTTGAGCGTATTCGGGTCGCCGATGATCGCGACGTAGCGCGCGCCGATCCTGTCGGCCTGCCTGAGCTGACCCTTGAGCGAGCGACCCGCGAGCTCGAGCTGGGCCGCCAGGCCGGCGCGGCGGGCGGCCGTCGCGAGTCCGAAGGCGGCTCGATGGTCGGTGCCGGGGGCCAGGGCGACGAAGAGATCGACGAGGTCACGCGCGATCGGGGACTCGCCGGCCGCGAGAAGCATGCGCTCGATCCCGACGGCCCAGCCCGAGGCGGGGGTTGCGGGTCCGTCGAGCTGCTCGATGAGCCGGTCGTAGCGGCCGCCGCCGCCGACCCCGCTCTGGGCGCCGAGCGCGTCGCTGGCAAACTCGAACACCGTGCGCGTGTAGTAATCGAGGCCGCGCACGAGGGTCGGGTCGAGGTCGTATGGGAGCCCCGCATCGTCGAGCAGCGCGCGCACCTCCTGAAAGTGCTCGGCGTCGTCGGGCGCGAGGCGGTCGAGGAGGACGGGGGCGCCGGCCATGATCGCGCGCGTACCCGGGTGGGAGGAATCGAACGCGCGCAGCGGGTTGGCGTCGATCCGGCCGCGGACCTCGGCGCTCAGCTCGTCCTCGTGCGTGCGCAGGTAGCTCTGGAGCTCGTCGCGGTACTCGGCACGGGTCTCCGGCGTACCCAGACTCGAGAGACGCAGGCGGCGCTCGCGCACGCCGACCGCGTCGAGGAGCTCGGCGAGGAGGAGGATGAGCTCGGCGTCCGCCGCCGGCTCATCGACACCGATGGTCTCGGCCCCGATCTGCCAGAACTGTCGGTAGCGACCGGCCTGCGGAGCCTCGTAGCGGAAGAAGCTCGAGAGGTACCAGAGCTTCACCGGCTGGGGCAGCTTGTGCATCCCGTGCTCCAGATAGGCGCGGCACACCGGCGCCGTGCCCTCGGGGCGCAGCGTAAGCGAGCGCCCGCTGCCGTCGTCGAAGGTGTACATCTCCTTCTGGACGATGTCCGTCGACTCCCCCACGCCGCGCGCGAAGAGCTCGGTCGCCTCGAACGCCGGAGTCTCGATCCGCCGGTAGCCGGCGGCGCCGAGGATCCGCCGCGCGCGCGCCTCGACCACCTCGCGGCGCGCGGCATCGTCCGGAAGCACGTCGAACGTGCCGCGGGGGGCCTGGATCACTGCTGCTGTGCGAGCTCGCGCAGGAACGGGTTCGTGGCCTGCTCGCGCCCGAGTGTGGTGATGCCCATGTGCCCCGGGTAAACGACCGTCTCGCCCGGGAACGAGCTCAGCAGCAGTTCGAGCGAGGCCGCCAGCGTGGGCCAGTCGCCGCCCGGAAGGTCGACGCGACCGACCGAGCCCTGGAACAGGACGTCGCCGGAGAGGAGCGCGTCCTCGCCGCGGAGCGAATAGGTCACGTGACCGGGGCTGTGACCGGGGGTGAAGAGCACGTCGAAGGTGAGGCCGGCGAGCTCGAGCTCATCGCCGCCCTTGACCGCATGGTCGGCGTCGT
>DATCEM010000299.1:0-7512 GCA_036510175.1 Solirubrobacteraceae bacterium
GAGCAGCTCGAGCGCAGCGGATATCTCGGCTCGTTCCCGCATCTCGCCGGCACCGTCTTCTCCTTCGAGGGTGACGAGCACGACGCGGCAACTCAACTCGAGCTCGCCTCGCGCCACGAGGACTGGAGCGAGTTCCAGCACATGAGCGAGATGGTCCTCTCACCGGCCGCGTGCTATCCGCTCTACCCGGCGGTCGCGGCCCGGGGGCCGCTCCCCGAGGGGGGGTTGACGCTCGACACCGGCGACTCATATGTGTTCAGGCGCGAGCCTTCCAACGACCCCGCGAGGATGCAGATCTTTCACATGCGCGAGATCGTGCGCGTAGCGGAGCGCGAGACGGTGGTCGCGTGGCGCGAGGCGTGGCGCTCCCGCGCCGAGGAGCTGCTGCGCTCGCTCGGGCTCGAGATCGAGCTCGACATCGCCAACGATCCCTTCTTCGGGCGCTCGGGCCGGATCCTCGCCTCGGCCCAGCGCGAGCAGGAGCTCAAGTGGGAGCTCCTTGCTCCGGTCGCCGGCGACAAGCTCACGGCGATAGCGTCCTCCAATTATCACCAGGATCACTTCGGTCACACCTATGAGTTGCACACCTTCGCCGGTGAGCCCGCCCACACGGGCTGCATGGCCTTCGGCGAGGAGCGGATCACGCTCGCGCTGTTCAGCGCCCACGGTCTCGATACCGCGAGCTGGCCCGGGGAGGTCACCGACAAGCTGGGGCTCTCAGCTTGAGCACAGCGTCGACCGGCGCTGTCTCGCTGTGGGGCATGGACCTCGCCGGCTACCAGCCTCACGCGCTGCACTGCGCGGGTCGCACGTATCTGGAGACCAACTGTTACGCCGACGTCCTCATCGAGCTGCTGCGCGCGCGGGGAGACGAGCCTCTGGCGATGTTCGGGTTCATCGTGCGCACCGACTGGGAGGGGGACCAGTTCACCTACTTCAAGCCTCAGTACGCCGATCTCGACAAGCTCTTCGGCATCGACGTACACGAGATGCTGCCCTACCGGACCCTCCCGGAGCACATCGAGGAGCAGCTCGGGCTGGGAAGAACGGTGCTGGTGGAGATCGACGCGTGGTACCTGCCCGACACGGCGGCCACGAGCTACCGTCGCGAGCACCTGAAGACGACGGTCGCGCCCGAGACGATCGACCGCGGGGCCGAGCGGATGAGGTACTTCCACAACGCCGGCTACTTCGAGCTCGATGGCGAGGACTATCAGGGAGCATTCCGGATGCTCCCCCACTTCACCGACGATGTCATGGACCCGTTCGTGGAGATCGTCCGCTTCGATGCCGGCCCGAGGCTCGAGGGCGAGGAGCTGCGGGACGGCGCCCGCGAGCTGCTGGCGCATCACTACGCACGGCGACCGAAGCGCAACCCGTTCTCGGCCTGGGCCGAGAGCCTGCGCGAGGACCTTCCGAGGCTCCTGGCCGGCGAGCCGGAGGATTACCACGCCTACGCGTTCGTCACGGTGCGGATGGTCGGGTCCGCCTTCGAGCTCCTCGCCGACCACGTCGAGTACGTTCTCGGCCCCGACGGCGCGCAAGCCTCCGAGGCTCTGCGCCAGATCGTCGAGGGATCGAAGACGGTCTCCTTTCGCCTCGCACGCCGGCGGGCGTTCGATCCCGAGCCTGCGCTCGCCTCGCTCGAGCAGGCCTGGGATGAGGGCATGGAGGCACTCGGGCGTGCGCTTGGACACTGATGGAGATCGTTGACGGCTGGGAGGTGGCCGCCAGTCCGCCGCACGCGTGCGGTGGGCCAGGCGATCTGACCAGTCTGCCGTGGTGCCCGGCCCGGGTGCCCGGGACCGCGGCGGCCGCCGTGGGAGCCGAAGCGAGGACGTCGTTCGACGAGGAGGACTGGTGGTTTCGCACACACTTCTCCCTCCCCGAGGCGCCCGGAGACGGCGAGCTCGTGCTCGAGCTCGACGGAATCGCCACGGTCAGCGAGGTCTTTCTCAACGGCGAGCTCATCCTCGAGTCCTCCTCGATGTGGGCCGCACACGCGGTCGAGGTCACCGGTCGCGTCCGCGCCGAGAACGAGCTGGTGATCGCCTGCCGCGCGCTGGCGCCGCTGCTCACCGTGCGCCGGCGGCCCGCCGCGCGCTGGCGCACGCGCGTGGTCAACGCAGGCAATCTGCGCTGGTATCGCACGATGATGTTCGGCCGCTCGCCCGGCTTCGCTCCCGGGCCGGCGCCCGTGGGCCCGTGGCGCCCGGTGAGGCTGGTGGGGCGCGACGCGAGCGTCGCCGGCGCGATGTCGCTGCGGACGCGCGTCGACGGGGCGGACGGGGTCGTGCACATTCGCGTGCCGGCATCGGGCGAGCCACGACGTGCCGAGGTCGTCCTCGGCGAGCACCGAGAGTCGCTGTTGCCGACCGCCGAGGGGTGGCTGGAGGCCGAGCTGCGGGCTCCGGAGGCGGCGCGGTGGTGGCCCCACACCCACGGTGACCCGGCGCTCCACGAAGTCTCGATCGAGCTCGACGATCAGCGCGTGACCCGCCGCGTCGGCTTCCGATCCCTCTCCTGGGCCGATGACATCCTCGAAGACGGGCTCGACCTGCACGTCAACGGGATCCCGGTTTTCCTCCGCGGGGCGGTGTGGACGCCGGCGGACCTCGTCTCGATGGCGCCGGCGCCGGCGGACCTTCGGCGCATTCTCGAGCGGGTACGGGACGCGGGCATGAACATGCTGCGCGTGGTCGGAACCGGCGCCTATGAGTCCCCCCTCTTCCATGATCTCTGCGATGAGCTCGGGATTCTCGTGTGGCAGGACATGATGTTCGCCAACCTCGACTACCCGACCGAGGATGCGGACTTCCGCGCTGAGGTCGAGCGCGAGGCGCATCAGGTGCTCTCAGGGCTCGCCGGCCGTCCCAGCCTCGCCGTCGTGTGCGGCAATTCCGAGGTGGAGCAACAGGCGGCGATGCTCGGCCTCGACCCCGCCCTCGGCCGCGGGGAGCTGTGGGAGAACATGCTGCCGGGAATCGTGGCCGCCTCGGGCGCCGACTGCGCCTACGTGCGCAGCACCCCCTGCGGAGGTGACCTGCCCTTCCATCCCGATCGGGGCATCGCCCACTACTTCGGAGTCAGCGGCTATTTTCGCCCGCCCGAGGATGCCCGTCGTGCGGAGGTCCGCTTCGCCGCCGAGTGCCTCGCTTTCGCCAACGTGCCCGACGAGGTCGAGGTCCCGGTCCATCATCCGCGCTGGAAGGCCGGCGTCCCCCGCGACGCGGGGACCGGCTGGGATCTGGGCGCCGGATGGGATTTCGACGACGTGCGTGACTTCTATCTCGGCCTGCTCTTCGGGGTCGATCCAGTGCAGCTTCGCCGCTCGGACCTCGAGCGATATCTCGAGCTCTCGCGGGCGGCCTCGGGAGAGGTCATGGCCGAGCTCCTGGGCGAATGGCGCCGCGAGGTCTCCCCGTGCCGGGGTGCGCTCGTGCTCTGGCTCAAGGACATGGCGCCCGGGGCCGGGCTCGGCGTGCTCGACCATCGCGGCGTACCCAAGGTCGCCTATCACCATGTTCGTCGCGCGCTCGCGCCCGTGGCCGTGTGGACGACGGATGAGGGAGTCGCCGGTGTCGCCGTGCACGCCGCCAATGACCGCCCCGAACCGCTGCGGGCGAGGCTCCGGGTCGCGCTCTATCGCGACCTCGAGGCGTGCGTGGCGCAGGCCGAGGAGGAGCTCGAGATCGCGCCCCACGGCTCGGCGCGGCGGAGCGTCGAGGGCGTGCTCGGACGCTTCGTCGACGCGGCCTGGGCTTACCGCTTCGGCCGCCCCGGACACGATGCGATCGTCGTCAGCCTCCAAGCGCCCGGAGAGCCGGGAGAGCTTCTGTCGCAGTGCTTCACGTTCCCGGCGGGGCGGCCGGCGGGGCGCGAGCCGGCGGAGCGCCTGGGCATCGAAACGGCGAGCCGAGAGGGCCCCGGAGGCTCGGTCGCGCTCACCGTGCGCAGCCGGCGGCTCGCCTACGGAGTGCGCGTGAGCACGCCCGGATTCGTCGCCGACGACGACGCGTTCTCGGTTGAGCCTGGCGGCGAGCGCGTCGTGCGTCTTCGTCCCCGTGACGCGGAGACCTCGTTTGGCGGCGGCTCGCTGACCGCGCTCAACCTCGATGGGCCCGTCCCGATCCCGAAGTCGCCCGCATGAGTCCTTTTGCGCCCGTGACCTTCTATCTCCAGGGCTCGGACGCGCCCGTGTGCGCGATCTTTCACCGTCCGGAGCGGGCCGCGCGCGCGACGGCGGTCGTCCTCTGCCCGCCCTTCGGATGGGATGAGGTGTGCTCCTATCGCAGTCGCCGGCACTGGGCGCAGCGCTTGGCCGACGCGGGTTACCCGAGCCTGCGGATCAGCTATCCGGGAACGGGCGACAGCGGCGGCTCGCCGCGCGACGCCGGACGGCTCGAGGCGTGGACGTCAGCGGTGAGCTCCGCGGGCGCGTGGATCCGGGAGGCGACCGGAGCGAACCGCGTGGTCGCGATCGGGCTCGGGCTGGGTGGGCTCGTCGCCTACCGAGCCGCGGCCCTCGGCGCGCCGATCGACGACCTAGTCATCTGGGCGGCTCCGGCACGCGGCCGGGCCTTCGTCCGCCAGCTCCGAGCATTCTCCAAGATGGAGGTCTCGCAGTTCTTCGAAGGACTCGAGCTGCCGCCGCCGCTGCCCGAGGGCGAGCTCGAAGCAGGCGGCTTCTGGCTCAGCGCCGAGACCGTCGGGGAGCTCGAGGCTCTCGACCTCGCCACGCTGCCCCTTCCCCATGCCCCGTCCCGGCGGGTCCTCCTGCTCGAGCGTGACGGCATCGCCGTCGACTCGAGGCTTCGCGAAACGCTCGAGGAGCAGGACGTCGAGCTCGCCGTCTCTCCCGCGAGGGGCTACTCGGCGATGACCTCGCATCCCCAGCAGGCGCACCCTCCGCTCGAGGTGATCGGACTTGTGACCGGTTGGCTCAGTGCGTTCTCGGACCCGGCGCCGCGGGGCGCGAGCGAACCCCCGGAGTCGGCGGCGGGCGAGGAACAGAGTGCGATCATCGAGCTCGGCGGAGGAATCCGCGTCAAGGAGACGCCGGTGTCCGTCGAGTAGCCATTCGGGCGGATGTCGGGCATCCTCACCGAGCCTCTCGGTCCTCGGGAGGATGGCCTGTGCGCGGTGTTCCTCGATGCGGGCGCCGTGCGGCGCGTCGGGCCCAGCCGCATGTGGGTTGAGGCGACGCGTCGCTGGGCGGCGCGCGGAATTCCGTCGCTCCGCCTCGATGTCGAGGGGATCGGGGACGCCGACGGAGACGAGCGGCCCTATGTCGACGACGGGGCGCTGTACGAGCCGCGGCTCGTCCCGCAGGTCCTCGACGCGCTCGATCTCCTCCAGCGACGCGGATTCGGAGATCGGTTCATGCTCGCCGGACTCTGCGCCGGCGCGTACTGGTCCTTCCACGCGGCTATCGAGGATCCGCGCGTCAGCTCCGCCCTGATGCTCAACCCGCGCGCGCTGATCTGGGACCGGTCATTGGCCCCGGCACGAGACTTCCGACGGCTGCTCTTGCCCGCCACCTGGCGAAAGATCCGCCGGGAGGCGTCGATCGCGCGGGTCCGGGCACTCCTCGACTGGCTCCTGGCCTCCCCCATGCGCATCATCTCCCGCTCTACCTGGTTCGGGCCGGCGGGCTTGCTCACCGAGAACGAGATCGACCGCGCGCTGGACCGGCTGCGCGCGAGCTGCAAGCCGGCGCTGATGGTCTTCTCGACCGACGAGCCGCTCGACGAGGAGCTCGTTCGCTCCGGCCGGATGCACCGGATCGAGCAATGGCCCAACATCACCGTCGAGTACATCCGGGTGCGCGATCACACGCTTCGCCCGAGCTGGGCCCAGGCTCAGGCTCACTCCGTGCTCGATCGCGCGCTGGACCGCGAGCTCGAGAGCAGGGGCGGAGGCCTCCAGTTGAATGAGAACGTGGGTAGCTAGGTCTCGCTGCGGCCTCGGGAGATGGCGATCTCGCCGGTGCGTGCCATCTCGATCAGACCGAACGGCCTGACCAGACGCTCGAACGCCTCCACCTTCTCGTGCGGCCCGGTCACCTCGACGACGACCGAGCGCTTGGTCACGTCGACGATCTTGGCGCGGAAGATCTCGCAGATCTGCATCACCTCGGCGCGGGCGACGCCGTCGGCGTTCACCTTGAACAGGGCGAGCTCGCGGGCGAGGGTCTCGTCGGGCTCGAGGTCGCGGATCTTCAGGACGTTGACGAGCTTGTGGAGCTGCTTGGTCACCTGGTCGATCGGGTGCTTGGCGCCGTCCAGGGTGAGCGTCACCCGCGACACGGAGGGATCGTCGGTCGGTCCGACGGCCAGGGTGTCGATGTTGAACCCCCGCCGCGCGAACAGCCCGGCGATCCTCGTCAGGACGCCGGGCTTGTTCTCGACGAGGATCGAGAGGATGTGCTTGCGTCCGGTTCGCAGCCCGGTCGTGGCCTCGAGCTCGTCGAGCGAGAGGACCTCCTTGGTCGCCGGCTCGCCCATCAGCCGACCATGTCCCGCGCGGCCTTGCCGGCCGGGATCATCGGATAGGTGTTCTCCTCGCGGGTGACGCGCACGTCGACGAGCACGGGCCCGTCGATGGCGAGCGCGTGGCGCATGTCCTGCACCAGCGTGTTCTTGTCCTCGAAGCGCAGCCCGGTGGCGCCGTAGGCCTCCGCCACCTTGACGAAGTCCGGCCACTGTCCCATGTCGACCTGGCTGTAGCGCTTGTCCCAGAACAGCTCCTGCCACTGGCGGACCATCCCCAGGTAGCCGTTGTTCATGATGAACACCTTGATGGCGATTCCCTCCTGCGAGCAGGTGGCGAGCTCCTGCATGTTCATCTGAACCGATCCGTCCCCGGCGATGCACACCACGGTCTGATCGGGGCAGCCGACCTTGGCTCCCATCGCCGCCGGGAGGCCGAAGCCCATCGTCCCCAGGCCGCCGGAGTTGATCCATCGGCGCGGCTTGGCGAAGTGGTAGTACTGGGCCGCCCACATCTGGTGCTGACCGACGTCGCTGGTGACGATCGCGTCTCCGCCGGTGGCCTCGTAGAGCGCCTGGATCATGTGCTGGGGCTTGATCTCGGCGTCCTGGGAGGGCTCGTAGCCGAGCGGGTGCCGCTCCCGCCACGCATGGATCCGCGACCACCATTCCTCCAGCCGGGCGGGATCGGGCGCGAGGGCCCGGTACTCCGCGGTCAGCCGCGGAAGGATGTTCTTCGCGTCTCCGACGATGGGAATGTGCGCGGGCACGTTCTTGGAGATCTCGGCCGGGTCGACGTCGATGTGGATGAACTTCGCGCGCGGGGCGAACTCCGAGAGCTTCCCGGTGATCCGGTCGTCGAAGCGCGCGCCGATGGCACAGATGAGGTCCGCCTCGTCCATCGCGTAGTTGGCCGTGCGGGTACCGTGCATGCCGAGCATCCCGAGCCACTGGTCGTGGGGCGCCGGGAACCCGCCGAGACCCATCACCGTGCACGTCACCGGGAACCGGTCGGACAGGC
>DATCEM010000300.1:0-2702 GCA_036510175.1 Solirubrobacteraceae bacterium
AGGGGGATCTTGACCTTGACGTCCTTCAGGTTGTGCTCGGTCGCCCCTTCGACCGTCGCGTAGCCCGACGGTCTGCGGCGACGTTTTGGCGTCTCGATCGCCCGCGTACCGGCGAGGAACTGCCCGGTCAGCGACTCGGGCATCTTCTCGATCTCGGTCGCCGTGCCCTCGGCGACGACGTGGCCGCCGTGCTCGCCCGCCCCAGGGCCCATGTCGATGAGATGGTCGGCCGCGCGCATCGTTCCCTCGTCGTGCTCGACGACGATCACCGTATTGCCGAGGTCGCGCATCCGCTCGAGCGTCGCGATCAGCTTGGCGTTGTCGCGCTGATGGAGACCGATGGACGGCTCGTCGAGGATGTAGAGCACGCCCACGAGCGAGGATCCGATCTGGGTCGCCAGGCGGATCCGCTGCGCCTCCCCTCCCGACAGTGTGGCCGCCGCGCGTTCGATCGAGAGATAGCCGACGCCGACGTTCTCGAGGAAGCGCAGCCGCTCTTCGATCTCACGGAGCACGAGCCTGACGATCCTGCGGTCGTGCTCGGAGAGCTCGATCCCGGCGATCCAGTCCAGCGCCAGTCGGGCCGAGAGCGCGGTGAACTCGTGGATCGGGGTGCCCGCCACGAGGACCGCCCGCGACTCCGGCCGCAGACGGGCGCCGTGGCACTCCGGACACGGCCGCAACGTCATGTACTCCTCGATCTTCTCCCTTGAGAGCTCCGAGTCGGTTTCGAGGTAGCGGCGCTCGAGGCTACGCACGATCCCCTCGAAGCTCGTCTGGTAAGAGCGCTTGCGGCCGAAGCGGTTGCGATACGAAACCTGGACGCGGTCTCCGTTGGTCCCGTAGAGGAAGAAGTCGCGCGACTCCGGGGGCAGATCGCGCCACGGCGTTTCGAGGTCGACCTCGTAGCGCTCGGCGATCGCCTGCGCCAGCTGGTCGTAGTAGTTCGACGCGCTGACCGACCACGGCGCGATCGCGCCCTCGCCGATCGAGAGTGCGGGGTCGGGAACCACGAGCTCGGGGTCGATCTCCATCTGCGATCCCAGGCCGGTGCACCGCGGACACGCGCCGTGGGGCGAGTTGAACGAGAACACCCGGGGCTCGAGCTCGACCAGGCTCGGTCCGTGGACCGGGCACGCGAACTTCTCCGAGAAGGTCAGGATTCGGTCCTCGTCGACGAGCTCGATCTCGACCAGCCCGTCGGCGAGGGCGACCGCCGTCTCGATCGAGTCCGCCAGCCGCTTGCGCAGATCGTGCTTCATCACCAGCCGGTCCACCACGACCGCGATGTCGTGCTTGAACTTCTTGTCGAGGACGATCTCCTCGTCCAGTCGGCGCAGCTCGCCGTCGACCTTGACCCGGCCGAATCCCTCCGCCTGCAGTTCCTCGAGCCGCTTTCCGTACTCGCCCTTACGCCCTCGGACGATCGGCGCGAGGACCATGAAGCGCGTCCCGTCGGACAGCTCCATCACCTGATCGATGATCTGCTCCGCCGACTGACCGACGATCGGACGGCCGCAGATGTGGCAGTGCGGCTGGCCGATCCGGGCCCACAGCAGGCGCAGGTAGTCGTAGATCTCGGTCACCGTCCCGACCGTCGAACGCGGGTTACGCGAGGTCGTCTTCTGATCGATCGAGATCGCCGGCGACAGGCCCTCGATCGAGTCCACGTCGGGCTTGTCCATCTGCCCCAGGAACTGCCGCGCATACGCCGAGAGCGACTCGACGTAACGGCGCTGTCCTTCGGCATAGATCGTGTCGAACGCCAGCGACGACTTGCCCGAGCCCGACAGGCCCGTGATCACGGTCAGCGACCCGCGCGGGATCACCACCGTTACGTCCTTGAGGTTGTGCTCCCGGGCACCGGAGATAACGAGCTGATCCACGGCCTCAATTCTAGAAGACCGAACAGACGTTCGATCCTCCGAAATCCCGCATCATGCGAGGCGCCTGATTTTTTCCCGCATGGGGACGGCGGCGGATGGCGGGCCGTGGCACGCTAACGCCGTGAGCCCGTCGCCATCGGAGCAGCATCCCGGACCGAAGGCCACCGTCGAGGAGCGCCTGTGGGTGCGCCTTCGCGATGGTGGAGGAGAGGCGTTTATCGTCGGCGAGGGCCACACCCATCGCGACCGCTTCGCTATCCGGGCGCGAGGCGAAGCCGAGAGCCGGCTGTGCTCGCAGTACGAGCTCGCCCAGGTGTCGGTGGCGGCCGCTGACTGGCTATCGGGCTTCCTCCACGGACGTCTCCCCCGCCCGCCCGAAGACCCGAAGCTGATGACCGAGTGGCGTGAGAAACGCGAGATCTTCCTCCGCTGTGGCGCCTGGCCCGGCCGCTCGGAATACCACCACTACGGGACCGGGCACGCCCTGAGCGAATGCGCGGAGGTTCGCGTGGAGCCTACGGAGGGTGCAGATCCCGAGCTCGCCGCGGTGCGGGGTCACCTCGGGGTCGTCGTCGACCTCCTCGAAGCGGAGCCCGCCGACCGGTCGCCTACCTACTTCGTCATGCTCGACGCGCAAGCCGCTGCTGAGAGCGAGGGCTGGGCCATCGAAGAGCAAGACCTCAACCCCACCGGTAAGCACCGCCCCGACTACGACCCCGCCCCCCGCTTCACCTGTCCCTGCTGCGGGTTTCTCACCCTTCCCGACCCCGAGCGCGGCTCCTACGAGATCTGCCCGGTGTGCTTCTGGGAGGACGA
>DATCEM010000301.1:0-3285 GCA_036510175.1 Solirubrobacteraceae bacterium
CGCTGTGCGCGCGCGTGCCTGACCGCGGGTGGCGTGCTCGCGGCGGCGTTCACCGAAGTGGTCGAGGCCTACGAGGTCCCCGACGGCGCCCCGGGTCCTCTGCCCGACATCCGCGAGCTTGACGGCGTCGTCTACGCGAGCCGCCCGGTGGCCGTGCGCGAGCAGCGTGACGTATTCGTCATCGAGCGCGTACGGGAGATCGTCGCCGTCGACGGCGCGCACTATGCGCAGGAGAACCGGATCGCGTTGCACCGTGTGGGCGCGGCCGAGCTCGAGCGCGAGGGCCGCGCGGCCGGGTTTCGCGCGCTGGTCCGCGCGCAGGTCGCGGCGACGGCCGACTACGTGGGCAGCGAGGTGGTGATGCTCGGTGTCTGAGCACGCCCCGCACTCAGCCCGTGGCCTGCGCGTCTGCGCGCTGTACCCCGAGCTCATGAACATCTACGCCGACCGTGGCAACCTGCTCATGCTCGAGCGTCGCTGCGCCTGGCGGGGGATCGGCTTCGCCCTGCACGCGAGCAGTCTCGGCGACGAGCTCGATCCCGACTGCGCCGACCTCTTCTACATCGGTGGCGGGCAGGACCGCGACCAGCGCCTCGTCGCCTTCGATCTTCAGGACAAGCGCGAGGCGCTCGAAGTCGCCGCCGCCCGCGGAGCGGTGATCCTCGCCGTCTGTGGCGGCTACCAGCTCCTCGGGCACTCCTACCAGCTCGGCGACGAGGAGCTGCCCGGCGTGGGCCTGGTCGACCTGCGGACCGTCAGAGCAGACGGCCCGCGGCTCATCGGCAACATCGCGATCGAGGTCGAGCTCGAGCCGGGATCGCCTCGCGTCCTCGCCGGCTTCGAGAACCACGGCGGCCGCACCCACCTTGGCGCTTCGGCACTGCCCCTGGGGCGGGTTCTCCGGGGCCACGGCAACAACGGCGGCGACCAGCTCGAGGGCGCCCGCCGCGAAAACGTGATCGGCACCTACATGCACGGCCCGCTCCTGCCCAAGAACGCGTGGTTCGCGGATTGGCTCATCGCCACCGCGCTCGGGTGCTCAGAGCCCCTTCCCGCGCTCGACGACGAGCTCGAGCTTGCCGCGCACGCCGAGGCGACTCGCGCGGCGGGAATCTGACCCCATCGCCGCTAAGCAGCAGCTTTTCGCACCCAAACCTACCTAAATTCAGGTGCGACGGGATGCAGGCCGATAACCCGTGTACCAATCGGGGTCTGCGCATCGACGGGTGGGACGTCCGCGCTGACCACGTAACTAGATCCACGGAGGGTTCATATGGCTCGTCGCCTATTCATGCATGGAAGCGCTCGCCGAATAACGGCGTTATTAGGCGCAGGAATCAGTGTCCTCGCGTTCGCGAGCTCCGCCGCTGCCGCCACCAGTACCCCGTTCGGGTGTCGCGCGAGTACCGCCCGCGTCAGTCTGCTCGGCGCGCTCGTCACCGAGCCGACGGTCGCCAACCCGAACACCACGCCGTGCGCCACTAACACCGCGGGCGCAGCGACGGTATCGCTGCTGACCTCGGGCGACCCCGGCGTCGAGGCCGGCCCGGTCGGCGCCTTCACCTATTCGGTGTTCTCCGCTAGCGGGGGGACGGCTCCCGGTGCGAGCGCGGTCGCGGCGGTGCAGGGCGTGACCATCCCCACCGGCGGCACCGGCTTCATCTCCGTCGTCGGACCGGTGCAGGCGATGGCCTCGTACTCGTGTGTCAACGATCAGCTCGTCGCGACGGCGAGCTCGACCCTGGATCTCCTCGACGTCAACGGGCAGAACATGTCCGTGCCGGCGGGCTCCCCGGAGACCATCCAGCTCGGCGGCGGCTCCTATATCGCCGTCAACGAGGAGATCAAGACCTCGAACTCCCTCACCGAGCGGGTTCTCGACGTCCACCTCGCCGGCCTGGCCGACGTCGTGGTCGGCGAAGCCGAGGTCACGCAGTCGGTCACCGACCCCTGTGCCGGGACCGAAGGGCAGCCACCACCGGTGCTCGAGATCTGCCCGCCCGGTTCGACGCTGAACATCGCCGCGCAGCTCTGCGAGATCGTCACCCCCGGCGGCGTGATCGTCGTCAGCCGGCCCTTCCAGGGCCCCTCGGGCGGCACGGTGTACCCAACGGGCGTCGTAGCCAAGAAGTACCCCGGCTACCCGTGCACCACCGGCCCCGGCCCGAAGTTCGCGCTCGTCGCGACGAAACGCGGCGGCCGCGTCTACGGCACGCCGAAATCCGACCGGATCCTCGCCCTCGGAGCCTACGAACGAATCGCCGGCGAGGGCGGAAATGACTGCCTCAACGGAAACGGCGGTAACCAAGTCATGTTCGACGGCAACGGCAACGACAAGGACTACACTGCCGCCGGGTTCAACCGGATCGCCGTCGGTAACGGCAACGACTACATCAACGCCCGCACCGGCAGGGTCTGGATCACTGCCGGTAACGGCCACGACACCGTCATCGGCGGTAAGGGAAGGAGCCGCATCGACGTCGGTCTGGGCAAGGACCACGTCTACGGCGGACCCAGCAAGAACCGCGTGTTTGCCGGCGCCAACGGCGCCAAGGTGAGCTGCGGCAGCGGACACAACAACACGGCCTTCGTCCGAACCAAGGCCGAGCACTACGCCAAGACGCACGGCTGTCAGCACATCCACCTGCTCCACTAAGGCTGGATGCATGAAAGCGGTAGTACCGCCCGCGAGCCTCTCAGGCTCGCGGGCGGTTCCGCTTAAAGCGACGAGCGGTCGGGAGTCTTGACAGGCGACCGAGCTGCGCGCGGTGGCGGACTCCCCGGCCCGATAGACCGAGCTCCTCGAGTTGTTCGACGGTGGCAAGAGTCTTCTAGCGCGAAAAGAGCTCGGCGATCGCCAGCTCCCGGGCAGGGTGGGCGTTTGACGGACGCCCCTCGTCCGTAAATCGCCCACCCTCGGTCATGAAGGGAATTCGCCTTCGGCGAATTCCCCCTACTCCCACTCGATCGTGCCGGGCGGCTTGCTCGTGATGTCGAGTACTACCCGGTTGACCTCGCGGATCTCATTGATCATGCGCGAGGCGATCTGCTCGAGGAGGTCGTAGGGCAGGCGCGCCCAGTCCGCGGTCATCGCGTCGTCGCTGGTGACGGCGCGGATGACCACTACGTTGCCGTAGGTGCGCGCATCTCCCTGGACGCCGACGGTGCGGATGTCGGGGAGGACGCAGAACGACTGCCACAGCTCGCGGTAAAGGCCGGCCTTGCGGATCTCGTCCTGGAGGATGGCGTCGGCCTCGCGGAGGGTGTTCAGCCGCTCGGCGGTCG
>DATCEM010000302.1:0-4905 GCA_036510175.1 Solirubrobacteraceae bacterium
CACCGGCGCGATCGCTTGTCACGATCGTCGCCGACCAGCCGGTGCCCACCGCGCAGGACGACGCGATCGCGTCAACGGAGCTCGCCGCGGAAGACGAACTCGCCCGGTGAGCGATGAGGTTCGCGACCGCCTGCTCAAAGCCTGGCGTGGCGAGATCGAAGCGGGTCGCGTTTACGAGCTGATCAGCCGGCGCATGCCTGAGCGCGAGGGCGAGATCCTACGCCGCATGGCCGCGGCCGAGGCCAGCCACCGCGAGCGCCTGGAGTCACGGATGCAGGACCTCGGGATTCCAGTCCCCGATCCGGGCTCGGTCAAGCTCTCGCCGTGGCTGCGCCTGCAGGCGCGGATCGCGCCGATCGACCGCCTGCTCGCCGCCAGGGAGGCGGCCGAGGACGAGGAGGTCGACGATCTCTACAAGCGGCCGACCGGCGATCAGACTACGGACCGTCTCCTGCGCGACATCCGCAAGGAGGAGCGTTCGCACTCGCTCGCCGTTCAGGAAATTCGCGGTGCAGGCACACCCGCACCCGAGCCGGCGACGATCGGGGTGCCCGGCGCCCAGCGCCGCCTGGACAAGATCCTCGGCCGCGAGAAGTGGCACTCGTCGAGCACGAGCTGGATCTCCGGCGCCATCTACGGCGCCAACGACGGGCTCGCCGCCGTGTTCGGCATCGTCGCCGGCATGTCGGGAGCAACCGGAGGAAACGGCTTCGTGCTCACCGCCGGCCTCTCGGGCGCGGTCGCCTCGGCGCTCTCGATGGCCACCGGGGCATTTCTCGCCGAGCGCTCCGAGGTCGAGATGATGGAGGCCAACGTCGAACGCGAGCGCCAGGAGATCGCCGAGCACCCCGAGGAGGAGAAGGAGGAGCTCTCGCTCTTCTACCAGCTCAAGGGCATCGACGAGAAGACGGCCGACGAGCTCGCCGAGCGCCTGTCCAAGCATCCCGACGCCATGCTCCAGGCACTTGCCGCCGAGGAGTTCGGCAGTGTCAACAGCTCCGGCGACCCCAAGCAGGCAGCGGTCGCAGCCGGGATCAGCACGGGACTCGGCGCCATCGTCCCGGTGATCCCCTTCTTCTTCGCCACCGGCATCGTTGCCATCGTCGCCGCGGCCATCGTCTCGCTCATCGCCCACTTCCTCGTCGGCGCCGCGAAGTCGCTCGTCACCCTGCGCTCGTGGTGGTCCGCCGGCTTCGAGATGACGCTCGCCGGCGTGATCGTCGGCGGGGCCATGTACATCATCGGGCTGGCCTTCCCGACCTGAGGCGGGCCTACTCTCCCAGCGCCTCTCGGAGTGCGCCGAGCTCGGAGCGCAGTTCGGCCACCTCGGTCTCGAGCCCGGTCACCCGGTTGGCAAGGACGCCGACCGCGCCGGCAAGCTCGTCCTCCTCCTCTTCGGCCTCGAGCGCGGCCGCGAGCACTTCGGGCGCCGGCGCCCCGGGGAGCGAGGAGTAGTCCATCGCGTCGGGGCGGGGCGCTGGTGCGCCAAAGGCCTCGGAGTCCACTTCGTCCGCCCGCAGCAGGTGGACGAAGCGGTCCTCCTTGAGGCCGGGGCGCCGGGGCAGCCGGGCCACGTAGCCGCGGTCTCCCAGCTCCTGGAGCAGCCGCTCGACCTCGGCGAGCGATCCGATGTGGGCGAGGCGCTCGCTGCGCGCCTTGAGCTCTCCCGGGGTCTGCGGGCCGCGGAGGAGGAGGACGCAGAGAACGGCCAGCGCTTGATCGCCGAGACCGAGTCCCTCCTCGGCGAGATGGCGATACTTGATCGCCCGGCTCCCCGCACCGCTCGCGAGCCGGGCCAAGCCGCGGTGGCTGAGTCGCTGCGCGGCCTCGCGCACCGTGTGCTCGTCGTAGTCGAGGACCGGGTCGCGGTTGGTCGACTGATTGCACGCCAGGCGCAGGGCGTTGATCGACAGCGGGTACGTGTCCGGGGTCGTGCGCCGCTTCTCGATCAGGCACCCGAGCACGCGCTGCTCGGGAGCGGTGAGCTCGGGGGGTCGCATGGCGCGCGAGGATACTGGGGCGGCCCCTCCGCGGGAGGCCGCTAGCAGACCTTGAACTTCGCCTTCAGCGTCTTGGTCACCGTGACCGTGCGCTTGTGGCCGTGCTTCTTCACCGACTTCTTGTAGGAGACCTTGACGGTCAAGGTGTGCGTGCCGGCCTTGAGGCCCTTGAGCGACAGCTTGGGTGTGGCCGGGAGGTGCTTCGCGGTGGCGTTCGGCGAGTAGGTGGTCACCTTGACCGTCTTCTTCTTCTTGCCCTTGCCCGTCGTCTTCCTGTGCGTGTGCTTGACGCCCTTATCGATATAGAAGGCGGCGCTCGAGAACTTCAGCTTCGCGCCTTTGGACTTCGGGATCGTCGTCGAGGTCAGGGCTGCGGCGAGCCTCTTCGAGCTCGCCGTGCACGCTGATAGCGCCGGCGTGATCAACGTGATCAGCTGGTCGCCGAGCTTCGCCGTCGTCTTCTGCGAACTCGCGGCCGGTCGCGGGGCCGGCGAGACGGTGATCGTCTGCTGGGCCGTCGCGGTCTGGCCGTCGGAATCGGTGACCTGCAGGCCGACGGTGTGCGGACCGGCGGAGGTGAAACTGGTGCTCACCGTGGATCCGGTGGCGCTCGTGTAGGCGCCCACCCCATTGAAGTCCCAGCCGAAGCCGGTGATCGTCCCGCCAACGTCGCTGCCCGCTCCGCTCAGGGTGACCGTCTGGCCGACCACCGGATTGGTCGGCGAGACGGCGAACGCCGCCGCTGGCTGATCGAGGAAGACGCGCGCGAGAACGCCGCTCTCCGGCGAGCCTGCAGGCGCGGCAAACCCGCCGAGGATGAGCTGACCGGCGCTGTCGATAGCGTCGGCATAGAGCAACGAGCCACTGTAAGGCGTCAGTGTTCCCGGCGCGAACTGTTGCGTCACCGCGCCCCCGGTCCCAAAGCTCGGATCAAGCGCCCCGGCCGGCGTCAGGCGCACCAGCACCGCAGCGAAGGGTGAACTACCGGAGTCCTGCGAGTACCCGGCGAGATCGAGCTTGCCATCGGGCTGCACCGCGATGCCGTACACCGCCGTGTTGGCGGTGCTGCTCGTTGTGAGGCGGAAGGTCGCCGTCCCTTCGGAGCCGAACGTAGGATCGAGCGCACCCTGGGTCGAGAAGCCCATGAGGACGGGATACGCCGTCCCCGCTTCGACTGCGCCGAGAAGCACGACCCCGCTGCCATCCGCGACGAGCCTGATCGGGACCACGGTGGCGCCCGGCAGCGGCGTACCGCCCGGGTAGGCCAATGAGACGCCGGCGCTCCCGAACGTGGAATCCAGTGAACCGTCAGCGGTGAAGTGGGCCAGTCCGAGCTCATCGCCCGACGTGTCCGAGATCTCTAGCCCGATGAGGATGCTGCCGTCGGCCTCGACGACGATCCCAGCCGCCTGGGCCGACGGCGAGGACCCACTGCCGAAGTCGTAGGCGGTGCCCGTGCTATCGGATCCGCAAGGCGTGCCGCTGGACGTCAGGCACTCGAGGAACGCGTCTTGGCTCGAGCCGAAGGTACCCTGGCCGTCAACCCAGATGTCTCCGGTCGTGGGCGCGACGGCCAGGCCGCCGACGGTGGTCTCATCGGCGACGATGGGCGTGACTCCGTGGCTGTCCACCTGCTGCTGGACATAACCGGGCGTGTCCGCGGAGTCGAAGCTCGTGTCGAGGCTGCCGGCGGGGGTAACCTGCGCGACGAGAAGCTCCGGCACGCCTGCCATCTCGGCCGTAGTGGCCACGGCGATGTCGCCATCAGGCTCAAGCGCCAAACGGATGAGGCCGTCGGACCCGACGGCCTCGCCGGACACGGCGAGCTCGAAGACGCCATCGTTACCGAACGAGGTGTCCAGCGCGCCGTTGGCTTCATAGCGCTCGACGTAGAGCACCGCGTCGGATCCGGAGGACGTGGCGGTGGAACCGGCGACGAGGATTCTGCCCGCCGAGTCGACGACGACGTCTTGTACTTGCATGGTCGCCGAGGACCCGGTGCTGAGCTGAGGCAGGACCGTCCCGCCCGAGGCGAAGCTCGAGTCGAAGTCCCCCGGCGCCGCCGATGCCGCGGGGGCGCCCGCCAGGCCAAGCACCAGCACAGAAGACGCCAACGCCACCACCCGGCGCTGCCCCGCGAACAAATGCATCTGCTTCTCCCCGTTAGTCGTCCGCGCGCCCCGGCTGTGCGCCCGCGCGAACGATAGCGCCGCCACTGGCGCCCGTCCACCTGCACGATCCGCTGCATATCGGCGCCGTGCAAGATTTTTCCTGTTACTCTCGACCGCCACATAACGAGCCGAGTCGCCAGCCATCCGTGGCCGGCGAGCGGGGGACCCAGTGCGATCGACCAGGTCGCGGGGGCGAATCGCCACAGAACGTGGCGTAGCGCAGCGCGCGAGCCCGTCAGCTAACCCCGCAGGCTTATCCGCCGTAGGAAGGGAGCCGTCGTGGAGACCATGCGAGATCTTGGTTGCGCCGATCTGTGGGCGAAGTCGCTGGAGCAGTCGCTCGCCCGTCGCGGCCGGCCCCGGCGGGCGTCGGTCGAGCTCTACCGCCTCAAGCCCGAGCGCGACCTCTCGAGCGCGCGGCCGCTGCGCGAGTCCTCGGCCTACTGGCAGATTCGCCGCACGGCCGTCGAACGCGCGGCCATGCCCCTCTCGACGGCCGGCGGCGGCGCGGCGCTCGCCCTGCTCGCAGTGACCACGCTCCCGAGCCTCCTCGGCGGGCGCGGCACGGGAACGGCGATCCACGCCCAGACCGTCGAACCCGCGCACGCCTCGGGCAAGCTCACGGCTGCGATCACCCGCGCCCTCGGCCGCAGTCGCCGCCCCGCCGGCACGGCGACCAGCCAGGTCTCGCCCGCGTCATCGCATGACGCCGCGCCCGCGAGTGACACCGCGGC
>DATCEM010000303.1:0-2350 GCA_036510175.1 Solirubrobacteraceae bacterium
TACCTCCGATTCCATCGTAGCAGCGCTGCTGCCGAGCCGAGCCGCGAAAGGTGACCGCGCACCCTGACGGTGCGGGGCGGCGGTGCCGACGTCATCCCGCGGTGGGCTCGGGCGCGCCCTTCTTGAATCGCGCCGCGGCCGCGCGCGAAGCCGCGCCCGGCGGCGGCGGCTCGGCGATCAGCGCCCGAACTCGCTCGAGCGCCGGCGTCGACGTCTGAAGCGGTTTCGCCGGCGACGTCCACTCGGGTGGACGCTCCACAGGGATGTCCGTCCCCCTATTCACCGCCGCCGGGAATGACGCGGAAGCCTTCGCGAGCGGCGGCGCGGCCCAGCTGGGCGTCCAGCGTCACGAAGAGGCGACCTGTCGGCCGGCCGGCCGCCCACTCGAGAGCTGCGCCGAGTTGCATCGCGTCGGCGGCGCGCAACGAATGGAGCCGCAACAGCCGACGCGCTTGAGACTTCACCACGTCGACGTTCACGACGAGGTGGCTGGCCTGGACCAGCTCGTCCACTCTCGCCTCGCCGGCGTTCGCGTCGCGTTCGGCCAGGAGGCCCTCGCGGACCAGTCGCCTCAGGGCTGACGTCAGCTCCACCGCCGTCAGCGTCCACAACGCGAGTTCTGGATCGTCTGACAGCCAGCTGTCGGCCTGCGCGGATGCGGCCTGAGCCACGATGAGGGGCACGACCGCGGAGCTGTCCCAGAACCTCACTGGCGCGGACCTGCTAGCGACCGTCTCGGCGCTCTTCCAGCAGCGTACCCACGAGGTCGACGGTGACCGCGGGTCGTCGGCCGAGCCAGCCACGCGGGAGCTTCCCGGCGCCCCGCCGGACGATTCCCCGCCGTTCGAGATCGTCGAGCCAGCTGGGGTCGTCGGCTCCGCTTGAGGTCATGTCTCCGGCGGGCTCGATGCGCGCGATCACCTGATCGCGGTCGCTCACCAGCACGGTCTCGCCGCGCCGGACCAGCCGCAGATAGTGGCTGAGCCGATTTTTGAGCACGGAAACCTTGACGACCGACATGGCCCTAGTATGGCCTCTTAAGATAGCTACAACAAGGCCTGATTTGTAGGCATCGCCGAGGTGTACCGACGTAGCTACTCTAAGGGAAACCCCCACGAAAGACGTGACGGCCTATTTGCCGATGGTTCGCACTATTCGCGCCCGGCAGAACCTTGCGGTCGAAGGAGTGACTAGGTTACTCGTGAGCCCGAGACGGAGGCTTCCGTCAGCGTCGCAAGACGTAGGGTGCGGAACACCATTCTGAGGGGGCTTCCATGTTTCTATTGCTCGCCATTGTTCTGGGTCTCGCCTGGATCGCTGGATTCGGTTTCTTCCATGTTACGGCCGTCGCGATCCACGTCCTGATTGTTCTCGCGGTCATCAGCCTTGTGCTGCATTTCGTTCGCGGGAGGCGAGGAGCGCTCACGTAGCGATCGTCGCGCGAGCTGCATGATCGGTGTCGGCCGCGAGCTGCCCCCGACCAGTCGGGCTACCTCTTTCGAACCGACGCACCGGCTGCGCCATACGTTCGCGACGTCACTGATGAACGGTGGCATGAGTCTGCTCGGCATTATGAAGCTGCTGGGGCACCGCGATCAGCGCATGACCCTGCGCTACACCCAGATCGCCGACGAGACCGTGGGCCGCGAGTACCTCGAGGCGCTCACCCGCATCGCCGAGCGCTACGAGCTGCTCCCCCCTGGCGCGGCCGAGCCGCCCGCCGAAGCCGACCCCGGTACCCTCATCCAAGATGCGATCCGGTGGATCGTCCGCCAGTTCGCGGAAGGGCCGTTCGACCACAAAGCCCGGCTCTTGGTCCGGCGCCTCGAGACCGTCCGGGATGAGCTGGCGGAGTTGCGGCCCCTCGCCGAAACCGCCTCAGAAGGGAGCTGATGAACGGTCGTCAGGCCCGCCGACGGGCCTGACGTACCCGATCTGCGTCTCCGAGAAAAGTGTCACATAGTTTACAGAACGTTTAATCTCGGCAAATGACGCGGCGAGACCAACAACCTCGACCGGCCTGTCCTCCCGCGCCGTAGAGCTTGCACCATGTCTGGCGATAGCTCGGGCTGGGCCGCGCCGTTGCAGTCGCGGGAGAACGTGGTCTCGAGGCGAAGGTCGCGGGCGCGGGGGGGCTCAGGCTGCGCGCCAGGTTGCGGGCGCGCCGGCGCGGGCGTGGCGGTGGCGCGCGACGTGGAAGAGCCAGAGGAGTAAGGAGGGACGCGGCGGCGGCTGTCAGGAGGCGGAGCCCGGGGGGCGGGGGAGCACGGGTGGGTCGGGTGGAAGTTATCTTTGACGGCCGGGGAGATCGAGTAGGCCGTTAGACGCGGTGGCTGTTAGACGCCCTGGC
>DATCEM010000304.1:0-2916 GCA_036510175.1 Solirubrobacteraceae bacterium
CGAAAGCGCGGGCGTCGTAGGCCGTGAGACCTCGCAGCATGATCGCCGTGACGTCCGCGGCGCATTCCGGCGCGCGCGAACCATGCGAAAGTGCGTACGATGACCCACGGCACCCGAGTTGCTTGGGCCAGGCGCTCATGAGGTCCGACATGCATCGCAAGCTGGGAGCCGTCGTTGCCGTGGTCGCGCTGTGGGCATGCGGTGGGGTCACCTCCGGCACGCCCGACGGGGGCAAGGGGGACGGCGGAAGCTCGTCGAGCTCGAGTGGCAGCTCGAGCTCCAGCAGCGGCGCGAGCAGCAGCTCGGGAAGCAGCAGCGGGTCCTCGAGCGGGAGCTCGGGCGGAAGCTCCAGCGGAAGCTCCTCGGGCGGCATGGACGCCGGACGCGTGCCCACCAATCACCGGCCGAGCGACGCCCAGTGCGCCACGACGCCACCCGCCGGCGACTGCCCGATCCAGGGTGGCGGCGCCCCCGGCATGTGTCAGGGCGACAGCAGCTGCACCGCCGGGACCAACGGGCGCTGCGTCGAATCCGGCGGAGGGGTCCTCTACTGCGCCTGCACCTACGACGCGTGCCAGTCGGACACCGGCTGCCCGACCGACCAGACCTGCGCGTGCCACGGCTCAGCGTACGTCGCGGGGCAGGGCAACACCTGCACGCAGGGCAACTGCCGCATCGACTCGGATTGCGACGGCGGGGCGGGGTACTGCTCGCCGGCGGAGAACACGATGTCGTGCGGAAGCCTCCTCGGGTACTACTGCCACACGCCGAACGACCAGTGCGTCGACGACACGGACTGCACCGGGACGGGCAACGGGCCGCAGGTGTGCACGTACTCGGCGGCAGCAAATCGGTGGCAGTGTCAGGTCGAGGGGCTCTGCGGGTAGCCCACGTTCGGCCTGCTCGCCGCTCCCGCAGCGTCAGCGCAGCGCCGCGTACCCGCCCGCGACGCCTTCCGGTGATAGCACGAGCTGCCATACCTGGTGCTCGCGCGCCCGGAACGCGCCCGCGCTCGTGAGCAGGTAGCACTTCCACACGCGGTAGAAGCGTTCCCCGTAGGTGGCGCGCAGGTCGGGCCAGCACCGGTCGAAGTTGTCGAACCATGCCATCAGCGTGCGGTCGTAGTCCGCGCCGAAGTTGTGCCAGTCCTCCAGGACGAAGATCCCCTCGATCGCGTCGGCGATCTGCTTCGCCGATGGGAGCATCGTGTTCGGGAAGATGTGCCGCTCGGTCCACGGGTCGAAGTGCGTCATCGTCTCGCGGCCGCCGATGGTGTGAAGCAGGAACACCCCTCCGGACGCGAGGCAGCGGCGCGCAACCTCCATGTACCGCCGGTAGTTCTTGTACCCGACGTGCTCGAACATGCCGATCGACACCACCGCGTCGAATCGCTCGCAACCGTCGACGTCGCGGTAGTCGAGCAGACGCAGCTCGATCGGCAACCCCTGGCAGAGTCGCCGGCCGAGATCGAGCTGGCGCGGCGAGATGCTGATCCCGACGACGCTCGCGCCGTAACGCTCGGCCGCGAAGCGCGCGAAGCCTCCCCAGCCGCAGCCGATGTCGAGGACCCGCATGCCCTTCCTCAGGCCGATCTTGCGGCAGACGAGATCGAGCTTGGCTTCCTGCGCCTCGGCGAGGGTGGAGGCCCCGCGCCAGTAACCGCAGCTGTAGTTCATGAGCGGGTCGAGCATCGCCTCGAAGAGGTCGTTGCCCAGATCGTAATGGCGGCTGACCTCGAGCCCGCGCCGCCCGGCCTGGAGGTTGAAGAGGCGGCTGGCGACGCCGCAGGCGGCCAGGACGGCGACGTTCGCGTACGGCAGATCCAGCCCGTTGCGGAGCAGCCGAGCCGTCAGCTCGTCGAGCCGCTCGGTGTCGCAGTGGCCGGCCACGTAGGCGTCGCGCGCGCCCGCCAGGCCGCCCCACAGCACCATCTCGTAGAACGCGTCGTCCTTGACGACCAGATCGAACGGCCGGTCGCCGCCGAGGCGCAGACCGCCCTTGGTCAAGGTGGCGCGGACGAGGTCCTCGGCTCTCTTGCGGATCATGGCCTGCCCCCGAAAAGGCCCCCGTGGCTCGAGCTCTCAGCTCGCGTCCAGCCGGAAGACGCGCCGAGCATTCTCGCGGAAGAACGCGGCACGCGCCTCGGGACGCAGGTCGAGCGCGCGGGCCTGCTCGGTGCACTTGGAGAGCGTGAGCTGCGGGAAGTTGGTGCCGAAGAGAACCTTGTCCTTGCCGTAGGAGCTCATGAACTTGAGGAGCGCCGGCGGGTAGTAGGCCGGGAGGTACGCCGAGGTGTCGATGTAGACCCGCTCGTGCTTCCAGGCCAAGCCAATCATCTCGTCCGTCCACGGGTGGCCGATGTGGCCGCCCACGATCACGAGCTCGGGGAAGGTGAGCGCGACTTCGTCCAGATACGGAACGGGGCGGCCCGTCTCCGACGGCATCAGCGGGCCGGTGTGTCCGACCTGGGTGCAGAAGGGGATGCCGAGCTCCACGCACTTGACGTAGAGCGGGTAGTAGAGTCGGTCGTTCGGCGGCAGCTTCCACAGCCACGGGATCACGCGAAGCGCCTTGAATCCCAGCTCCTTCACGCAGCGCTCGAGCTCCTTCACCGCTTGCACCGGGTGCTCGAGATCGACGGTAGCGACGCCGTGGAAGCGCTTCGGGTGGCGCCGAGTGAAGGCGGCCACCTCGTCGTTGGTGAACACCCATCGACCGGGCCGGCACCACGCGCAGAGCATCATCGCCTCGATGCCCGCCTCGTCCATCGCCGCCACCGTCTCGTCGGGTCCCATCGCGCCGGCGAGGATGGGGCTCTTCGAGTGCTTCAGCAGGCGTTCCACCTCGGGGACGCGCTCGCGGAGCTGAGGAAGACCGGGCTGCGCCCACGCGTCGATCAGGCCGCCCGAACCCGGA
>DATCEM010000305.1:0-2627 GCA_036510175.1 Solirubrobacteraceae bacterium
CACCGCCGTCACCGTCGTAATCGTGGCCGTCGGCGTGGCCGCCGGCGGGGGAGGATTCGCCTGGCGCCGGCGGGGGCCGCACCTGGACCGGCCCCGACGGCGATGGTCGCTCGCCGCCCTTCGTACCTTGCTTCACGGGAGACTGCTTCTCGCCGCGTTCGTGGTGGTCTTCGGGACCTACGCCATCGTCGGCCTCGTCACGTTCTCGATGACGCCCAACGTGTCATGGGACGCCTGGGCGATCTGGAGCCTCAAGGCGACGCTCCTGACGGACTTCAGCCATCTGCCCGCTCATTTCTTCACCGGCCACGCCTACCTTCCGACGCACCAGGATTACCCTCTGCTCCTCCCCCTGCTCGAATCGATGTGGTTTCGCTTCGCCGGCGTCACCGACACGCAGGCGATGCACGCCGAGCTCTGGCTCCTTCTCGTCGGGTTCGTATGGTCAGCCGCGTACCTGCTCGACCGGCGCGGAGCGCGGATCGTCTTGTGGGGGCCGCTGCTCCTCGTCGCCGCGCTCGCCTCGGGTACCTTCGACCAGCTCTCGACCGCCTATGCCGACGTGCCGATGGCGCTCTTCGCAGGGCTCGGGTTTCTCCTGCTCGGGTTCTGGATCAGCCGCGATCAGCCTGCCGATCTCGCGCTCGGCGTGATCTTCCTGGGCGCGGCCGCGAACATCAAGAACGAGGCGCTGCCGGCCGCCGTCATCGCCCTGCTCGTCGCCGCGCTCGTGGTGCGGCGCCCACGCCCCCACCTCAGGAGGAACATCGTGCTCGCCTTCGCCGCGCTGGCGATCATCGCTCTCCCCTGGCGCATATGGACGGCGGCGCATGGCGTGCCAGCAGACCCGGATCTTCCGAGTTCCAGCGCGCTCCACCTGAGCTACATCCTCGGAAGGACCGGCCGGATCGGGCCCGCCGCCAGCGCCCTGCAGGCGCAGCTCGCCGACCAGGGCACCTGGTCCTACATCGTCCCGATCGGCGCTGCACTCGCGCTGGGCTGCTTCATCTGGCGCGTCGCTCGCCGCCTGGCCTTCTTCTATCTCGCGACGGCAATCTTGATCTTCGTCATGTACGTCGCGAACTACTGCCTGAGCGGCCAGAGCTTGTCGTGGTACCTCGCGACGTCGGACACCCGGGTGATCGACGTGATCGTCTTCGCTGCCCTCGCCGCGGCGCTCCAGCTCCCGTCAGAGATCGAAGCTGCCTCATCTCAGGTGCGGGCCCGGCACAGCGCCGAGCGGGAGACGGCGCTCACTCACCGCACTGCTGACGTAAGCGCCGTGTAGTCCCGTAGGGGGTTGGCGCCCCTACCGTCCTTGTCCCAGGTCACCCCGGAGCTCGTTACGGCCTCGGAGGGTGGCCGACAGCGGCGGCGGCGTGATCGAGGAGACGCTCGCCGTGCGCGCGATCCCCTTCCGGTTCGAATGGGCGCCCCAGTGCACGTACGCGGGCCTGTATTTCAGGAGCGCGACCCAGGTAGCGGCGCCGATCACGCCGGTCGGCGCAAGGCCGTGCGCGGTCTGGAACTCCTCGGTCGCGGTCTGGGTCTGGGGACCGAACGCCCCGTCGACGGACACGCGATCGCCGGCGCTGTCGAGATGCTCCTGGGCCCAGACGACCAGGTCGCCCTTCCATCCCCGGCCGATCGTGGCCACCTGGGTATCGGGTACGAACCCGGCCAGCGTGGCGGGGGGCACGGCGATGCCCCGCCAGTTCGAGCTGGTCGCCTCCTGGTAGTCCCACCAGCTCACGCCCGGCGCTCCGTAGGCCGAGGAGAGCTGGCGGAAGCGGACAACCTGGCGCTCCGGTGGATTCTCGAACAGCTGTCCGAGGGGATAGATCGGCCGCAGGTAGAGCCGGTTGTACAGGTAGGTGTGGGCGTAGACGGCGTCGACGCTCGTGCCGATGTCCTTCCAGTACATCTGCGGGAGGCTGTATTGGGCGCCGCCCGGGCCGAGGAAGACGGAGTAGGGGAAGGCCGGGTGGAAGTCGATGTAGGGCAGGCCGGCGAGCCCGACGGGGAAGTTGGCGCCGACCGCGGTCCGCAGCAGCGACAGGTACCGCTGAGCGGCGTAGTAGCGACCCTGGTATTCACTCTCGGCGTCGATGACCAGGCACGACGCCCCCTCTCTCACCGCGCCGGCACCGAGCCGCGCTTCGTCCGCGGGGTGCCGGCCGTACACGTACTGCCAGGCGCAGACGTGCAGGCCGGCGGCGCTGAAGGTCGAGACCATCGCTCGGGTGAACTGAGCCCAGGGAGTCGTGCCGTCCGAGCTCTTGACGATCAGCGTGCTCACGCCGTAGCGCTTGGCCTCGGCGATGATCCTCGCGAGATTGCCCCCGGAGGAGTCCGGGAGCTCCCAGATCCACATGGCCCTCCCGTTGAACGGGTTGCTCGGCTTCACCGGGGCCGGGGGAGGCGAGATGGTGGTGCTCGGCGCCGACCCCGGCGATGCGCCGCCACCCTGTCCGCTGGCGGCGCCGATGCCGGGCAGGGTGATCGGAGGCAGGCCGAGCGGGAGGGGGATGGTCAGGGTGGGCGAGCCGTTCGCGCCCGCCGCCAGCGCGGCGGGAAGCCCGGCCAGCACCAGCGAGAGGGTCAGGACCAGGAGCACAAACGGCCTG
>DATCEM010000306.1:0-2053 GCA_036510175.1 Solirubrobacteraceae bacterium
GGCGCCGAGGAGGAACGACGGGAAGAAGAGCATCAGCCCGACGGCCTGGGCAGCGCGCGCCGAGGGGAGCAGCGTTCCCAGCAGCACGCCGATGCTGACGAAGGCCACGGCACCGAGCCCGATACCGAGCCCGACCCGCCAGAACTCGTGCAGGGCCGGGATGCCGTACACCGGCGCGGCTACGCCGAGCTCGACCGCTGAGGCCGCGGCGACCGCGACCAGGCCGACCACGAGCTGCGCGAGGGCGAAGGACCAGCGCGGGAATCCGGCCGCCGCGAAGCGGCGCAGGACGCCGCGCTCGCGGTAGGAGGCGAGATGGACGGGGAGCATGATCAACCCGGTGGCGGCGATGACCACGGTGAGGTATGAGGCGACGTACCAGTGTGCGGGGTTGCGGTTGGCGAACGCATGATCGGGAGTGGTACCGAACGAGCCGCCGATGATGAGCATGGTGAGCACGGGAAAGACGAAGACGAAGGTGAGCACGAGCGGGTCACGGAGCATGAGCCTGAGCTCTGCTCGTAGCAGCCGGCCAAAAGCGGTGGTCATCGCGTTGCTCCGATCAATTCGTATTTATGGTCATCAGCGGGAGAAGGCGCCTGGGCGCCGTCGAGCAGGTCGAGCAGGGCGTCCTCGAGGGTCGGGATGTGCACGCTGAGATCGGCGGGGACCGTGCCACTGCGCACGAGCACCGCACCGACGTAGGCGATCGCTCCCCGGTCTCCGTGGACCGTGGTGCGCACGCCGTCGTGCTCGACCCGCTCCACCCCGACCACGTCGCGCAGCTCGTCGAGGAGAACATCGCTCTGAGCGCTGTCCTGCAGTCCGAAGCGGATCGTCGCCCGACGTGCATGACGGTCGACGAGCTCCGCCGGCGGGCCCGAGTCGAGGATCCGCCCCGCGCGCATCGCCACCACCCGGTCACACAGAGCCTCGGCATCGTCGAGCTCGTGGGTGACGAGGAGGACTGTCGTTCCCTCGTCGCGGAGCTGACTCACCGCGGCCCACACGTTGCGTCGCGCGGAGGGGTCGAGGCCCTGCGTGAGCTCGTCCAGGATCACCAGCCGCGGGCGGCCGAGCAGGGCGAGCACGAGAAACAGCCGCTGGCGCTCGCCGCCGCTGAGCGAGGCGAAGGCCGAGCGCCGTCGCTCGCCGAGCCCGAACTGATCGAGCAGTTGCTCACCGCCGCGCACTCCGCGCGGGGAGAAGAGCTCGACCGCCTCACCCACCCGTAGGCGATCGGGGAGCGCCGAATCCTGGAGCTGACTGCCGATCAGCGGTCGCAGGCGCTCCGCCTGGGTCACCGGATCAAGCCCGAGGACGCGGAGCGTGCCGCTATCGGGCTGCCGCAGACCCTGAATGCACTCCACCGTGGTCGTCTTCCCGGCACCGTTGGCGCCGATCAGGCCCACCACCTCACCCTCGAGCACGTCGAGGTCCAGACCGTCCACCACCATGCGCTGGCCATAGCATTTCTGCAGGCCTCTGACTGTCACTACGTTGGTTGTAAGCATGGCTGCCACGATGGCAGCGGGCCGGGGCGCGCACATCGCCGCACGGGTCGATCTTTGCCTCTACCCGGGGGTAGAGAAGCGGGGTCCGATGACACGTCGCGTGACTGCGATAATGGACCCGGATGATGACCCGGCAGGAGGTCACCGAACTGGTCCAGGCGGCGATGCAGGCGCGCGCGGTGACCTTCGCTGAGCTCGCCGCCGAGCTCGGGCGCCCTCCCGTCTGGGTGGCCGCGGCGGCGCTCGGCCAGCATCCCTTCTCACCCGAGGAAGCGGAGCAGCTCGGCGCTCGGCTCGAGCTCTCCGCCGAGGCGGTGTCCGTGCTCCAGCAGGTGCCCATGCGCGGAGGCTTGGAGACGGCGGTTCCCGTCGACCCGACGATCTACCGTCTCTACGAGGTCATCCAGGTTTACGGGCCGGCACTCAAGGCATTGATCCACGAGGAGTTCGGCGACGGGATCATGAGCGCGATCAACTTCCGCGCCGACATCGAGCGCGTCCCCGATCCCGGCGGCGACCGGGTGCGGATCACCCTCGAC
>DATCEM010000307.1:0-2319 GCA_036510175.1 Solirubrobacteraceae bacterium
CTCGCGCACACGCCGAGCCTGGCTCGCCACGGCTCGAAGCCCTCGCGCGAGCTCGCCCGCGATCCCGAGCTCGAGGAGCGCTTCCTCGGCTCGCTGAGGACCTTCGAGCAGGTCGTGGCCTACCTGCCGCACCGCGCCTTCCTCGGCGAGATCCATCCGCGCGAGCTCCCCGAGCGGCCCTGGACCGCCGCATCTCCGAACGGCCGCTCACGGTTCACGGCGGCCGGGGAGATCATGCCCGAGGAGGAGTTTCTCGCCCTGCTCGCGAGCATGGACGAGTTCGGACTGGTGACGCTCGAGCCGTCCTTCGCCGAGCGAGGGGCGGCGGCGCTCGCCGCCCACCCGCTCGGAGCTCGGCTCGCGCTCGAGCGCGCGGCAGCCGCCGCGGGGGACGTCGAGGCCACCCGGAGCGAGCCCGGCGCGCTGCCCCTGCACGTCGCCGGCACCCGCCTCGCGGGGACGATCCGCCGCGCCCACGACGCCGACGAAGCGCTCGCGGCCACCGTCCTGCTCGAGAACCTCGCGTCCAAGGCGACCGCCACCCTCGCCCTCATGCGCCTGCTCGAGAGCCGCGGGATCGATCCGGGTTCGATCGACTACGTGCTCGGCTGCGGCGAGGAGGCGATCGGCGACCGCTACCAGCGCGGCGGGGGCAACCTGGCCAAGGCCGTGGCCGCCGCCGCCGGCTGCGCGAACGCCTCCGGCGCCGACGTGAAGAACTTCTGCGCCGCTCCCATCCCGGCGCTGGTCATCGGTGCGAGCCTCGTCGCCTCCGGCGTGTTCCAGCGCGTGGCCGTGGTCGCCGGCGGGTCGCTGCCCAAGCTCGGGATGAAGTTCGAGGGCCACCTCAAGCACGAGATGCCCGTGCTCGAGGACGTGCTCGGCGGGATCGCCGCGGTGATCGAGGCCGACGACGGCGCCTCGCCGGTGGTCCGCCTCGACGCGGTCGGCCGCCACCGCGTTTCGGCGGGAGGCTCGGCGCAGGCGATCATGGAGGCGCTCACCGTCGAGCCCCTGGGCCAGGTCGGCCTGAAGATGCTCGACGTCGACGACTTCGCCACCGAGCTCCACAACCCCGAGCTCACCGAACCCCAGGGCTCGGGCAACGTGCCCGAGCGTAACTACCGCCTGATCGCCGCCCTTGCCGTTCGCGCGGGCGAGATGGCCCGGGAGGATCTCCCGACCTTCGTCACCCAGCGGGGCATGCCGGGCTTCGCGCCCACCCAGGGCCACATCGCCTCCGCCCTGTGCTATCTACCTCACGCGCTCGGCGGCCTGCGCGAGGGGAGCACCGAGCGGGTGCAGATGATCGCCAAGGGCAGCCTCTTCCTCGGCCGCATGTCGGAGATGTCGGACGGGATGAGCCTGCTCCTCGAGCGCAACCCGGCGAGGGATGGCTAATGAGCGAAAGCGAAAGGAGCAGTTAGATGAGTGCAACTGAGATCGTCGAGGCGACCCGCGAGAACTTCCGCGAGCTGGTGGCGGACGGGCTCGTGATGGTCGACATCTGGGGACCTGAGTGCAAGCCGTGCCTGGCCCTGATGCCCCACGTGGCGAAGATCGCCGACGAGCGCCCGGAGCTCCGGGTAATCAAGCTCGAGGCTCCGAAGGCGCGCCGCGTATGCATCGACCTCAAGGTCCACGGACTGCCCACGTTCCTCCTCATGCGTGACGGCGAGGAGGTCGCCCGCCTGTCGGCGTCGCAGCTCTCGCCCACCCAGCTGCGCGAGTGGCTCGACGGGCAACTGGAGGTCTCGCAGGCCGGATGACACACTGTGCTGCGGTAATCCCCATAACTGACTACGAGGAGGTGAGTATTCATTGCTGGCTGACAAGCTGACCATCGTCCTCGGCGAGCGCGACGGCATCGCCGGACCCGCGATCGCCGCGTGCGTCAAGGCGGCGCACGGCGAGGTCGCGTTCGCGTCGACCGAGTGCTTCGTCTGAACGGCCTCAGGAGCAATGGACCTGCAGAGCCAGGAGGTGATCAAGCGCTTGGCCGAGCAGCACGGCACTGACCGGCTGCTCGTCCTCCTCGGTGCCCCCGATCCGGAGGCGGCCGAGATCGCTGCCGAGACTGTTGTGCTCGGCGATCCCACCTATGCAGGTCCATTGGCGGAGACCCAGTTGGGTCTCGAGGTCTACCACGTGCTGGAAGACGACATCCGTAAGGAGATTCCCCCCGAGGTGTTCGAGGAGCAGATCGGCGTGATGGCCGACGTCCTCGACGGGCCGGGGCTGGCGGAAGCAGTCGCAGGAATGCGCGCCCAGCGGCCCTGAACGGGGCCGGGCGCCCGGCCGGCGGGGGCTACCCGCCGC
>DATCEM010000308.1:0-3050 GCA_036510175.1 Solirubrobacteraceae bacterium
GCCCCGGCACGGTGCGGTACACGATCCGGAGCACGCCGCCCGCGGTGACGCCCACCGCCTTGCCCGTCGTGAAGAGCGGCACCTGCACGTCGACCGGCTTGTCGAGCTTCACCTCGATGAAGTCGATGTGCTCGAGGTGACGCTTGACCGGGTGGAGGACGAAGTCGCGGATCATCGCGAGGAACTTCCGGTCGCCGAGCTCGAGCTCGACCACCGTGTTCTGCCCGCGCTCGCTCTTGAGGATGGCGGCCACTTCCTTCGGCGTGACGGCGATGCTCGTCGCGGGGATGCCCTTGCCGTAAGCGACGGCGGGGACGAAGCCGGTGCGGCGCAGGCGACGGGCCTCGGCCTTGCCGGCGGCGACGCGGTTCTGGGCCTTCAACGTGGGCATCTGGACGGCGGTCATGGTGCTCTCCCATCCCCTGTCCGCCCGGGAATCCGGGCATGCGGGGTTCGATGTGGTCCGCGTGTGTAGCAGAGCGCGGGAGTCAGGCAAACAGCGACGACACGCTGTCCGAGCTGTGGATGCGCTTGATGGCCTCCCCGAGGAGGCGCGCGATCGAGAGCTGCTTGATCTTGGAGCAGGACTTCGCGGTGTCCGACAGGGCGACCGAGTCGCTCACGACGACCTCCGTGAGCGGCGACGCGGCGATCCGCTGCACCGCGGGGCCGGAGAGGACGCCGTGGCTCGCGCACGCGACGATGCGGCGGGCTCCCTTGTCGTGAAGGGCCTGCGCCGCGCCGGTCAGCGTGCCGGCGGTGTCGATGATGTCGTCGATGATGATGCAGTCCTTGCCCTTCACCTCGCCGATGAGGTGCACCACCTCGCTCACGTTGGCCCGCTCGCGGCGCTTGTCGATGATGGCGAGCGACGCCCCGAGGCGCTTCGAGTACGCCCGCGTGCGCTCGACGCCCCCCGCGTCCGGCGACACGAACACCGACGACGAGTCGAACTGCTTCTTCAGGTAGTCCTCGAGAAAGACGGGCATCGCGTAGAGGTGATCGAAGGGGATGTTGAAGAACCCCTGGATCTGCCCCGCGTGGAGGTCCACCGAGACGACCCGGTTCACGCCCGAGGTCTGGATGAGGTCCGCCACGAGCTTCGCCGTGATGGGCGTCCGCGGCGCCACCTTGCGATCCTGCCGGCCGTAGCCGTAGTAGGGCATCACCGCCGTGATCGACCCCGCCGAGGCGCGCCGCAGGGCGTCGGCCATGATGAGGAGCTCCATCACGTTGTCGTTCGTCGGCGTGCTCGTCGACTGGATGACGAAGGCGTCCACCCCGCGGACGTTCTCGCCGATCTCGACGAAGCTCTCCCCGTCACTGAAGCGCGTGATCTTGCACTTCCCGAGCGGTGTCTCGAGATACTGCCCGATCGCCGCGGCGAGCACGGGGTTGGCGTTGCCGGCAAACAGGCACACCTTCTTGAACACGCGCTCACCTCGTCGACGTCGGGGGTGCGCGACTCGTAGCCGGCGCGTCACACAGTGTCAACGCACGGTCCCCCGCCCCTGGTGGCCTCACTACCCCCGGAACCCGCCCAGAGAGAAGAGTGGCGTATTTCGGTCGAGACCGAGCGAGGCCAAGGAGGCGAGCGAGGCGTCCTCACGGACGCCGCAGCCGAGCCGACGCAGGCATCGCGAAGGTATCGGCCGAAAGACGCCGCTCTTCTAGTGGGGCATTGCGGCGCACTCGTACTTCGGGCCGCGCTTTCCCTGCTCGATGCACGCCTTGTAGGAGCGGCGCGCGTTCTTCATGTCGCCCTTCTCCTGGTACGCCGCGCCCAGGATGAGCCACGCCTCGCCGTCCGTCGGATCCAGCGCCACGCTCCGCTCGCCCGCCTCGATGGCGTCGCCCATCTTCCCGCGCTCGAGCAGCGCCCGTGCGCTGTTCTTCTCCTTCGCGGCGGCCTTCGGATCGAGCTCCGGCGCTTCCGTCGGCGCCGGGGCAGCCGTCGCCGTCTCCGTCGGCGGGGCCGCCGCCGCAGCCGCGGTCTCCGCGGGGGGCGGGGTCGCCGGCTCCGCGGCCGTCGTCGTCTCCGCGGGAGGCGGCATCGCCGGGACCGCCGCGGCCTGCGTCTCCGCCGGAGGCGCCAGGTCGGGCACCGCCGCCTTCACCGGGGGCGCGGCCGCCGCGACGGCCATCGCGGGACGCGAGGCCCCGGGGTCCGTCGAGTTGTGCGCCACCGCGACCTTCACGAGCGCCGCCAGGCAGAGTGCCGACGCCGCCGCGACGGCGAACTTCACGTACCGCGACAGGTCCGCCCGACGCCGGGCTACCTCCGGGGTGAACTTGAGGGCCACGCGCGGATCGCGCTCCTCCTCATCGGGCGGCGGGTACGACGAGCGCGAGACCCGCTGGCCCTCGAAGAAGTGGTTGTCGAGATCGACCGGCGGGTAGCTGCTGTCCTCCCGCGCGACCATCGCCGGCACCTCCGGCTCCGGCGCCGGGGGCGGCTCCTCGACGACCGTGGCCGCGATCACCGCGTCCGCGACCTGGGGCTCCGACGCCTCGACGACCTGCTCGACGCCCGCCACCGCCGGCGGCGCGACCGAACGTGCTTTCCCACCCCTGCCTCGACGCCCCTTCCTGGTCATCGTCTATTGCTTCTCCGTCCCAGCGGTTGGTTCTCGTGTCCGTAACGCTTTGCCCCGAAGTGATGCCCGACTCGTACCGTTTCCGTCATTTCAGAGCGCCGGGCTGCCTCGGGGGATACGGGTCGGGCCGCCATGGAGGTAATGCAGAGCAAATCGCGTGCGCGGAGGACGGAGGCGCTGGGAGAGAGGCCGGCGAAGCACGCCGTCAACGATCGCACGACACGACTGTCCCGAATCGAGCCGCGCCTCCTCCTTCAACGGGCCCACGGTGGCACAACGGATCGAGCCGTCGATCGACCGTTATAGCGCGAGACGTTCTTGAGGCAGCGACGGCGGACGCGTACACCCCCATCCCACATGCGCGCCGTCCTCGAGATCGCCCTGAAACCAGGCACCGCTGCCGACCGGCTCGCTCACGGCCACCCCTGGGTCTGGCGGGAAGCCATCGCCCGC
>DATCEM010000309.1:0-2595 GCA_036510175.1 Solirubrobacteraceae bacterium
GGCGAGGACTTCATCATCGCCGGGCTCGAACTCGGCAACGTCCTCATCGCCATCCAGCCACCGCGCGGCTACGGCGATGATCCGGTCGGCATCTACCACGATCCCGAGCTCCCCCCCACCCACCACTACCTCGCCTGCTACCGGTGGATCGACAGCCACTGGGGCGCCGACGCCATCGTCCATCTGGGCAAGCACGGCACGCTCGAATGGCTGCCCGGGAAGATGCTCGCCCTCTCCCCCGCGTGCGCCCCCGACGCCGCGCTCGGCGACATCCCGCTCGTGTACCCGTTCGTGGTCAACGATCCGGGCGAGGGAGTGCAGGCCAAGCGCCGCGTGCACGCGGTGATCGTCGACCACCTCGTGCCGCCGATGATGCGCGCCGACACCTACGACGAGCTCGCCGAGCTCGAGACCCTGCTCGACGAGTACGCCCGCCTCGAGGTCCTCGATCCGCCGAAGCTCCCCGCCCTCGCCGCGCGGATCTGGTCGGCGATCGAGCGCGCCAACCTCCAGTCCGACCTCGGCGTCGACGAGCGCCCGGACGACACGAGCGCGCTCGTCCAGCACATCGACGGCTACCTGTGCGAGATCAAGGACATCCAAGTCAAGGACGGGCTCCACATCCTCGGTCAGCCGCCGCAGGGCGACCAGCTCCGCGGGCTGACCGCGGCCATGCTCAGGCTCGGATCGGGCGAGGTCCCCGGGCTGCGGCGTGCCGTCGGCGCTGCCTTCGGCCTAGACGAGCCCGGACTGGTCGCGGCGCCAGGCTCACCGGCGCTCGATCCGCCGCCTCGCGAGCTGACCAAGCGCTTCCGCGGTCCCGCCGCGAGCGCCGGCGACCTCGTCGACCGCCTCGAGGCGGCGCAGATGGCTTTATTGGACGCCCTCGCCGCGGAGGACTGGAGCCCGGAGGCCGTCGACTCGGTGTGCGAGCGAGTGCTCGGGCGTCGCGATCAGGGGGTCGAACTCGCGCTGAGCTTCGCGGCGAGGCAGGTCGTCCCCCGGATCCGCCGGACCAGCGAGGAGCTCGACCACGTGGTCGCCGCCCTGCACGGCCGCCACGTTCCGGCGGGTCCCTCGGGGAGCCCGACCCGCGGCCGCGTCGACGTGCTCCCGACCGGACGCAATTTCTATTCCGTCGACCCCCGCGCTCTCCCCTCCGAGCTCTCCTGGGAGGTCGGCCGGCGCCTCGCCGAGGCGCTGCTCGAGCGCCACCGCCACGAGACGGGCGAGCTCCCGAAGATGGTCGGCCTCGTCGCCTGGGGAACGTCGGCCATGCGCACCCAGGGCGACGATGTCTCCGAGATCCTCGCCCTCCTCGGCGTGCGGCCGACCTGGCACCCCGAATCCCAGCGCGTGACCGGGCTCGAGGTCATCCCGCTCGACGAGCTCGGCCGTCCCCGGATCGACGTGACGGTGCGCATCTCCGGGTTCTTCCGCGACGCCTTCCCGCATTTGGTGGCGCTGTTGGACGACGCGGTGGGGATGGTGGCAGGGCTCGACGAGCCCCCGGAACTCAACCATGTCGCCGCCCACGCCCGCGCCGACGCCGAGCGCCTGGCCGCTTCGATCCCGGACGGTGCCGCGGCCTGGCGGCGCGCGACCATCCGAGTGTTCGGATCCAAGCCCGGTACCTACGGGGCGGGCCTCCTCCAGCTCCTCGACGCCCGCGACTGGCGCGACGGCGCCGACCTCGCCGAGGTCTACGAGGCCTGGGGCGGCTACGCCTACGGCCGCGGGCTCGATGGCGCCCCGGCGCGCGGGACGATGCGCGAGTGCTACGCGCGCATCGAGGTCGCGGTCAAGAACGTCGACTCACGCGAGCACGACATCCTCGATTCCGACGACTACTACCAGTACCACGGCGGCATGGTCGCGACCGTGCGCGCGCTCACCGGGCGCGAGCCCGCGGCGTACCTGGGGGACAGCTCGGACCCGTCACGCGTTGTATCCCGGACCCTCGCCGAGGAGACGCGCCGCGTGTTCCGTGCGCGGGTGGCGAATCCCAGGTGGATTGCCTCGATGATCCGCCACGGCTACAAGGGGGCAGCCGAGCTCTCGGCCACCGTCGACTATCTGTTTGGCTACGACGCCACCGCCGGCGTGGCCGAGGACTGGATGTATGAGCAGGTCGCCCAGCGCTACCTGCTCGACCCCGACGTGGCCGAGTTCATGGGCCGCTCGAACCCGTGGGCGGCGCGCGGGATCGCCGAGCGGCTGTTGGAAGCAGCCGACCGCGGCATGTGGGCCGCGCCCCCCGAGCCGACGCTCGCTGCCATCCGCGAGCGCTACCTCGCGCTCGAGGGCGAGCTGGAATCGGCTGGCGCCGATTCCCTTGGAGGTTCGCCCGGGGGGCGAACCTCCGCTTGGAGTACCTCGTGATCCAGTATCCCCTGAGCGCGATCGTCGGCCAGGAGGCGCTGATCGAGGCGCTGCTCATCAACGCGGTGGCGCCCGAGGTCGGCGGCGTCCTCGTCCGCGGCGAGCGCGGGACGGCCAAGTCGACCGCCGTGCGCGCCCTGGCGCCCCTGCTCCCTCCGGTTCTCGCGGCGGACGATCAGGCGTTTGCCTTCGCTCCGGGCGAGCTCGCGCCCG
>DATCEM010000310.1:0-3444 GCA_036510175.1 Solirubrobacteraceae bacterium
CTCGTGCGCCGCCGCCGCCGGGGTCACCGGCGGCATGCGCCGGCGGCGCGCGAAGGCGCCGCGGACGGCGTCGGCGGAGATTAGCTCCCCGTTACCGCAGCCGGTCGTGTTCGTTTCTCTTCTCATTGCGAGTCTCCTAGATCTGAGGCGGCCGGGGGGCGGTGTGGGTCAGGCGCTCTCCAGGCTGACGGCCAGGTCGGCGTGGGCTTCGGCTTGGGCGGTGCGGGCGCGGGCGGCGCCGTCTGAGGGCAGGATGAGCAGCGAGATGAGCAGGCCGAGCCCGAAGATCGCTGCGGCCCAGTCGAACGCCGTCGTGTAACCATGGATCGATGCAGCGTTGGTGAGGCCCGCGGCGTGCACGTGCGCGGACGCGTAAGTGGCGGCAGCGCTCGCGAAGATCGTGCTCAGCAGGGCGGTGCCGACCGAGCCGCCGACCTGCTGGGAGGTGTTGACCATCGCGGAGGCGATCCCGGCGTCGGTGTTCTTCACCCCGAGGGTGGCAGTCGAGAACGCGGGCGCGAATACGCAGCCCATCCCCGTCCCCACGAGCAGCAGTGACGGCAGGACGTGGACGGCGTAGTTCCCGCCCGGCGTCAGGCGCGTGAGCAGGAGCATCGCGATGACCCCCATCGTCATGCCGAACATCACCAGGGGCTTGGCGCCGGTGCGGGGCAGCACCCTGGTCTGCACCGTCGTGGCCGTGACGACGATCATGCCGGTCATGGGCAGGAAGGCCAGGCCCGTGGACAGCGGGGAGAAGCCGAGGTTCTGCTGCATGTAGTAGGTCAGGAAGAGGAATACGGCGAACACGGCGGAGCCGGCGAGGGCGATCGACGCATACGCGCCTCCCCGCGCCCGGTCCCACACGATGTGCAGCGGAAGCAGCGGATGCTCGATCCGCCGCTCGAGCGCGATGAACCCGGCGAGGAGCACGGCGCTCAGTGCGAGCGCGACGATGGTGACCGGATCAGACCACGAGCTCGTCTCGGCGCTCGAGAAGCCGAAGACGAGGGCGAACAGGCCGGCCGAGCCGATCGCGACGCCGCGGATGTCGATGGGGGCGCGCACTGCCTGGCGCGGGTTGCCCAGCAGCCGCAGCGCGACGATCGCCGTGGGCACGGCGATGGCGAGGTTGACATACAGGCACCAGCGCCAGGAGATGGCCTGGGTGAGCACCCCACCGAGCAGCAGCCCGAGCGAGCCGCCGCCCGCGGCGATGGCGCTGAAGATCCCGAAGGCCTTCGGTCGATCCGCCGATCCCTGGAAGGTCACGGTCAGCAGTCCGAGCGCTGAAGGAGCGAGCAGCGCGCCGAAAGCGCCCTGCAAGGCCCGCGCGGCGACGAGCATCCCGAACGATTGCGCGAGCCCGCCGACCGCCGAGGCGATGGCGAAGCCCGTGAGGCCGCCGATGAACGTCCACTTGCGGCCGAAGAGGTCCCCCAGCTTGCCTCCCAGGAGCAGGAGGCTGCCGAAGGCGAGCGCGTAGGCGGTGATGATCCACTGCCGGCTGTCGGTGGAGAAGTGCAGCGCCTTCTGCGCCGAGGGAAGCGCGATATTCACGATCGTCGCGTCGAGCACGACCATCAGCTGGGCAACGCCCAGCAGGGCCAGGACGGCCCACCGGTTCGGGCCGGAAACGGCTGGAGCTTTGTCGGGGCTGGTGGTCATCGGTGTCCTTCGCGTCGGGTTCGAGAACACACCATATCACGAATCATCCCTGTTCCGGATATGAACGACATGATAAGAATGCTCTTCGCCATAGTAAGGATGCCTGATGGGCGGTATACTGTTAGTGAAATGACTTCCCACACCAGTCCATACGCGTCCAGCTCGATGGTCCTGGTGCCTCGACTGGCCAAGCAGGTCATGCGCCGCAGCAGCGCGGAGATGCTGGGACTGGACCTGCGACTGCTGATGGCGCTGAGCTACCTGGGCGACCACGATGGCGCCCCGCAGCAGGAGCTGGTCGATGCGCTGTGCATGGACGCCAAGAACGTCGTGCTCCTGCTCAATGAGCTCGAGGACCTGGGCCACCTGGTCCGCCGGCGCGACTCCGAGGACCGCCGGCGCCACCGCGTCTCCATCACTGACACGGGCCGCCAGGCCCTCGAGCGCGCGGCTCGCGCCCAGCAGGCGATCGAGGACGACGTCCTCCAAGCTCTCGACGCCGACGAACGCGCCACCCTCTGGAGCCTGCTCACCCGCGCCGTGCGCGGCGCCGAGTGCGCCGCCGCCGAGGGCGTCAGGGAAGGCGCCTGCAGCGAGACCCTGGCGCCGAGCGCCGGTTAGAGCACCAGCACCCCAGGAAGCCCCGAATTTCCGGCTGTCCCGGGATTCGAAGTGGGTTCTGGCCCGGCTAGGGCAGGATCTCGACGTACCCGTCAGTTCCATGCACGCGGATCCTCTGCCCATCCCGGATCAGCTGGGTAGCATGCTCCACCCCCACGACGGCCGGCAAGCCGTACTCCCGTGCGATCACCGCGCCGTGGGTCATCAGGCCCCCCACTTCGGTCACCAGGCCCTTGATCGCGACGAACAGGGGCGTCCAGCTGGGGTCGGTGAAGGCGGTGACGAGGATGTCGCCCACTTCGAGATCAGCCTGCGCTATGTCCAGGATGACGCGGGCGCGCCCCTCGATGGTCCCGGCGGAGACCGGTAGGCCGACCAGCGCGCCGGCCGGCATACCGTCGCGTCGGTACGTTCCGGCGATGACCTCGCCATCCGACGTGAGCACCCGGGGCGGCGTGAGCGATTGGTACGAGCTGAACGCGTCCTTGCGCCGGCGGATGAGCTGCTCATCCACTTGATGTGTGCGCACGACGTCGTGGAGCTCCTCAAACCTGAGGTAGAAGATGTCTTCCTTCTCACGAAGCACGTGGGCCTGCATGAGGCGCTCGGCTTCTTCCAACAGCGCGTGCTTGTAAACGAAGTAGCGGCTGACCATGCCGTACTTCGGATACTCCCGGTACCCGGTGAAGGTCCGGACCCGGTCGATCATCCGCTTGGCCTCTTCGGCCTTGCGTTCCCCGTCTGGCAAGGCTCGCAAGCGCTCCAGCAGCTCCTGTTCCTTCTGCTCGGCCTGCTGCCGCGCTTGCTCGAAGCGCCGCTCGCCGGCGTCCGGCTCGAAGTTCTTGATGTTCCCGAGGATCATCGGCACGAGCGTGGTGGGGCGTTCGCTCCAACGTGGCTTCGTGATGTCGATCTCGCCGACGCAGCGCATGCCGTACTTCTCGAGGTAGGCCTGGATGGCGTCTCGCGCTTCTCGCCCCCCGCCCGCGAGCGTGGGCAGCTCGTCCAGGAAGTCCTCATCCTCGACGTGCTGCAGAAAAGCGATCACGCTCGGATGGGGGCGGATCACGTCCGCGACGTCCAAGAGCGCCAGCCCCATCTCCGATGTGACGTTATGGGGAACGGACTGCGTGAGCGTGTCGGCCGCGTTCTTCT
>DATCEM010000311.1:0-3741 GCA_036510175.1 Solirubrobacteraceae bacterium
CTCGTGGGAGGACCAGAAGAAGATCGGCATCTGGGAAGATGCCTTCACGGCCGAGGGCGTCGACGTGGCGAAGTACCTCGGGACGATCCCGGTGAGCGCCCGCCTGCCGTGGGATCACATCGACGTGGGGCTCGAGGAAGGCTTCCTGCTCCGCGAGTACCGCAAGGCGCTGAAGGACCGGCTCTCGCTGCCGTGCGGGAAGGTCGCGGGCGCGTTCGTCCACGCGACGAACCTGAAGGAGGCGAGCGAGGAGGACCGGAAGCTCGTCTGCTACGACTGCGGCATCGCCTGCGACCTCGGCGCGATGCGTGAGCAGCGCCTCGTCATGCTGCGAAAGCTGGGCGCCCACGAGCCGCGCCCGGCCGCCCCGCCCTCGCCGCGGGCCAAAGGGCCTCCGCCGAAGATCGAGCAGGGCGACGCGCGCCGGTACCGCTTCCTCTACGAGAAGCGCGGGGCCGCGGCGTTCCTGTCGCACCTCGACGTGATTCGCGCGCTTCCCCGGTCGTTCCGGAGGCTCGACATTCCGCTGTGGTACTCGCAGGGCTTCCATCCGAAGCCGGAGATGGTCTTCGGCCCGGCGCTGAGCCTCGGGGTGGCGAGCCTCGCCGAGGTGGTCGACATGAAGATCGCCGCGGACATCGACGCCCCCGCGCTGCTCGAAGCCCTCTCCGAGGGGGGGACCCACCAGGGCCTGCGCTTCATCGGCGCCGTGAAGCTGGCGCTCGGCGACGCCGCCGTCTCGCGGTTCGTGGACACCGCGCGCTACGTCGTGGGCATCCCGCGGGGTGTCGTCGACGCGCGCGGGGGAGAGGCGTGGCTGCGCGGCCGGGTGGCGGCGGCGCTGGAGGCGGCGTCTCTCGTCGTGATGCGTCGCATCGACGGCGTGGGCAAGCGCGTCGACGTGCGGGAGTACCTGCGCTCGCTCGAGGTGGCGGGAGCGGACGGGCGCGAGCTTCTGGCGCGTGCCGGCATCGCGGGGGACCTCCTCGTGCTGAGCGCCGAGGTCGAGGTGCGGGGCTCGGGCGGCGTGAAGATCGGCGAGGTGGTGGAGGTCGTGGTAGGGGACGCCGAGCTGCCGCATCGCTCGGTGCGCGTCGGGCTGGGCGCTCGCCGGCCGGACGGGTCGCTGGTCTCGCCGCTGGATCTCGACGCGCTTCGCGCGCTGCGAGAAGACGCCCGCGCCGTCGTCGAGCCGGTCGCCGCTGCCCCCTGATGGGGCTCACCGTCGTCGCGCTCCTCGTCCTCGCGGCGTTCGGCGCGGGCTTGGTCGACTCGATCGCGGGAGGCGGAGGGCTCATCACGTTCCCGGCGCTCGTCGCCGCCGGCCTGCCGCCTCACCTCGCCCTCGGCACGAACAAGGGACAGGCGGTGTCCGGGGCGATCTCCTCGGCGGTGGCGTTCTGGCGGGGCGACGGCCTCCACCGTGACCGTGCCGCGGTGGCCTTTGCTGCCGGCTTCACCGGCTCCGTGCTCGGCGCGTTCGCCGTCCTCGCCGTGCCCGCCGAGCCGCTCCGACCCGTGGTCATCGTCCTGCTCGCGGGAGCCGCGGCCGTGGTGCTCCTTCGCGGTCACATCCGGCCGCGAACGCGCGCGCCTTCCCATCCGCGCCTCGCGCTCGCCGGCATCGCCGTGGGGCTCGGCGCGTACGACGGCTTCTTCGGTCCCGGCGTCGGCTCGATGCTCATCGTGGCCTTCATGCTCGTCTTCGGCGACTCGATCACCCGCGCCTCGGGGAACGCGAAGGTCGTGAACCTCGCCTCGAACCTCGCGGCGGTCATCGTCTTCACGGCGCGCGGCACCGTGCTCTGGCGCGTGGCCCTCCCCATGGCGGTGGCGAACGGACTCGGGGCCGCCGTCGGCGCGCGCCTCGCGCTGAAGCGCGGGGACCGCTTCGTTCGATGGGTGGTGCTCGCGGTCGTCGCGGCGGCGATGGTGAAGCTGGGCGTCGACTTCGCGCGAGCGCGGTGACCGTCACTTCGGCTTCGGCTTCGCCTCGATCTCGCGCAGCTGGTCCTCGGCCCTCTGGCGGAGAGCCTTCACGTCCTCCCGCGCTTCGCCCGCGGGGTCCTTGTCGCGGGCGGCGTCGAGCAGCGCGAGGCACTCCTCGGGGTGAGACAGGTTGCACGCCGCAGCGGCGCGGCGGCGGAGATCGCCCGCCTGGGCCACCAGGTCCGCCGTGGGCGGCGGCGTGGCGGTGGACGGCGGCGTCGTCGGAGCGGGCGGCGTTCCCTCGCTCGGCCGGGTCGCCACGTAGGCCACCGCTCCCGCGGTCACCGTGGCGGCCGCGGCGGCCATCCACACCGGGATCGCGCGCGCCTTCTTCCGCGAAGGCAGCGCCTTCCGCGATGGCGCCTCCGGGTCGGCCGCGCTCGCGACGACCGCGCCGCCCGCCCGCAGCGAGGCGAGGAACGAGTCCGCCTGCCCGTAGACGTCCGCGACGTCGATCCCCGCCGCGGCGAGCTCCTGCTCGGCCTGCGCCAGGCTGACCGCGGCGGCCTCCTCGATGAGCGCCTCGCCCGTCTCGTCGACGAGCGTCTGCCAGAGCTCTTCCGATGTCATCGTCACGATCCACCTTCATTTTCGTCATTGCCGGGGCGCGCGCCAGGCTTTTCGCCGGCGATCCTCTCGACCAGGCGCTGGATGCGCCGCGCCGCCTCGTAGAACACCTTCACGTCCACCTTGCGGCCGGAGGCCTCGACCATCTTCGCCGGGCTCACGATGCCGTTCCGCCGAAGCTCGAGGTACTCGAGCGCGATCTCGTCCTTTCCGGCGCGAAGGCGCTCGATCAGCGCGTCGAGCTTCTTGCGCCGAGCGGCGAGCTCCGCCTGTTCTTCTTCGAGCGTGATGACCTCCTGCTCGATGGAAGACGCGGCGGCCTCTTTCGGCGAGGGCTGCAGCGGATCGCCACGCGCGGCCGCCGGGGGCGGCACGGGGCCGTGGATGCCTTGCTCGCGGAGGAACTCTTCCTCGACTCGCCGCGCGAGGACTTCCTCGCGCCGGTCGTGCGTGAATTCGCTCCAGACGAGCCGGAGGAGCCGCCGCTGGAGCGACACGGCGTTCGGGTCCCAGCCGGTGCACACGAGCCGCAGGTTCGCGCGGCTCACCACGTCCTCGGCGCGGCCCTTGGTCTTCGCCAGCTTCAGCGCGAAGCGGAACGCGTGGACGCTCGCGGCCCGGAAGCCGTGGTCCCGCAGGAGCTTGTCGAGGCGCCCGCTTTCGGCGTTCGTCAGCCCTCGGCCGATGCGATCGGTGCCGAGGTAGTTGCCGCTCGAAGTGAATGCGTCCAAATGGTCCCCCGCGTGGCGCCAGCTCGGGCCCGCGGAAAAGGGCGGGACCCGGAGAGCGCCCCTCTACTTGGCGCTCCCCGGGTTCCCTTTTATCAGCGCCGGCGACGTCCGTGGGGGGCTCGTTCTTCGCGAGCCCGCGTGCGTCGTGGCGCTACGAGGCGACGACTACTGCCCGACGTGTCCCGTGGGGGACCCGTTGGGAGCAGCCGCCACCGGCTGTACGGCGGCCGGCGTCGCGGTGACCGGCGGTGAAGCCGGAGCCGCGACCACCGGTGCGGCGGGCGGGGCGGGGACGGGGGCCGTGATCGGGGTGATGGTCACTCCGGTCACGTTCCCTGTGACGAGGGCCTTTTGCTTCGCGCCCTTCGTCCCACGCGCTTCGCGCGTGGCCTTCGCCTTCGCCACCGCAGCGGCCCGCTGCGCGGCACTGAGCGGCGCCCGGGCCTTGGGGGGC